>CAYOAR010000031.1:0-7608 GCA_964402105.1 uncultured Dehalococcoidales bacterium | reverse complement strand
AAAAGACCTTTTCATAACCAAAGTAAGTGCTAGGCGATCTCAGTTGAATAATAAAATTCGAGGGGAACAAGTCTTTATACACATCTTCGTCATATGGGTTTATAAATACGTTTGCAAATGGCGTTGCAGTGAAGCCGACATACGATGAAATTGGAAAGTTATTGTAAATGTCGCGGATATACCCGTTAATTTTTGTCGGATCTGTATCTGGTTGGTTTGTGTTCACCGATGCATAGTCGGACTCGTCATCAATAATGAGGATGCTGTTTGCCGCATCGCTTATGCCATTCTGTCCGGGTTTTAACCATTCTTTAGATATTGAGGCAGGCGATCTAGCGCAAAAAGTTGCTTTAAAATGCGCTCCACTTCCCATAATAGACTTGATCGTGTGCCAGAATTCTTTTTCATCCCATAGTTATTGCCGCCCGTTGACAAATCCTGGCAAGGGAAACTATAGACTAGAAGATCACACTCTGGTATATCCCCCCCAGCAATCCGTGCAATCGAGCCGAGGTTATTTGAGCGCTTATGGGCTCTGTAAAGGTTTTTCAATGTTTCAGTGTCTATTCTTTTTAAGTCTCTCAGAGGTGTTACTGAATCGCGGCTGAATTCAAATCTTGAAAGCTCGGCAATCTGTTTATCACGATTGGGGATCTCCACAAAACTCCCATCGCTATGGAGGGCATCGTAACAAATAATCGCGTCAATAAACCAATCGCTAATTCCAACAACTTCAAAATCAACGCCCAAGCGCTTCAATGCGGTTGCCTGGGCTCCAATCCCTGCAAACGCCTCAAATACACGAAACTTGTGTTTGTGCATAGATTAACAGAACATCTCCAAATCTAGAAGTGCTTTTGACCACAACAGCAAATCGCTGAGTATGGAAAACTCTTCTAGCTTATTTTTTATGCCTGACAAGTATTCCCGATTACTCACTGAAGCCCCCTTTTTTGCCGAAAGCTCAATATATGTATTCAATGGCTAGCGCGCATGAGAGCCTACCAAGGACAATCGACATATACTACACAACTATTACTACCAGGGGCGAATATAAGGCACGTCTATGGTAGCGGTTAATAGCGAATGGTTCAACTTGCACCACGCCTTGCATTCTAATCATTTCGCACAAGTTAATTAATTCCATCATCGTCGAGCACCACTTATTATTGGGCTGCATTATTATTGGTCGTTCCTCCCAGTTTCCGCTATATTAGTAATGACATGATTACAAAACTTGCTATCTTGGGCTCAACCGGCTCCATCGGCACCCAGACTCTAGATATCGTCCGCAAATTCCCTGATCGACTTGCTATCGTCGGGCTTGCGACAGGACACGTCACACCTCTCTTTTCACAACAGATAGCGGAGTTTGAGCCACAGCTCGCTTTTACTGCAGACAATCTAACCACCAAAAACTGCCAAAGCCTGGAAGAAATTTCCGCCCACCCAGACGTGGACATCGTTGTTATCGCCATTCCCGGATACGCAGCCTTGACCAGCGTGATGGCCGCAGCCCACGCAGGCAAAATCATAGCTCTTGCAAACAAGGAATCGCTTGTCTGCGCGGGTGAGATTATCCTCGCCGAAGTTGCAAAGTCCGGCGCCACATTAAGACCCGTGGACAGTGAACACAGCGCCATCTGGCAATGCCTATCAGGCGAGAGCACTCCTCCTGTGCGACTTATCCTCACCGCCTCGGGTGGCCCTTTCCGCCGCTATAACCAGACTGAGCTTACCGCCGTGAGTGCCGAGGATGCTCTCAGGCACCCATCTTGGCGCATGGGGCGCAAAGTAACGATAGACTCAGCTACTCTTTTAAACAAAGGGCTAGAGGTAATTGAGGCACACCACCTCTTTCAGATGCCGTACGATAAGATTGACGTTGTCATTCACCCGCAGAGCATTGTCCATTCGCTGGTGGAATTCGAAGATGGTTCGCTCAAAGCCCAGCTTTCCTCCCCTGACATGCGCTTGCCCATCCAATACGCGTTAAGTTACCCCCATCGCTGGAATAACGATAACTTGCCAAAACTTGATCTTGCAAAAACTGGGCGACTAGACTTTGAACCTCCAGACCATACTCGTTTCCCATGTCTAGCCCTAGCTCTTGAGGCTGGGAAAAAGGGTGGGACTTACCCTGCTGTCCTCTGCGCAGCCGGTGAGTGTGCCGTTGATCTCTTCCTTGCAGGGCAGCTCCGTTTCACAGACATTGCGCCTGTCATTGAAAGCGGCCTCGCTGCCCACTCCCCGATTATGCGTCCATTCATCGCCGACGTCATAGCCGCAAGCCATTGGGCGAGAGATGCCGTTAAGAAGTCCGTTCAGAAAGAGAGAAGATATTGCTGATTAGCATCATCGCGTTCATATTTGTTTTCACTGGTATCATCCTGGCACACGAGCTAGGGCATTTCTTTGCCGCCAAACTCTCCAAAGTTAGAGTGGAGGAATTTGGCATCGGCTACCCGCCGCGCATCTGGGGCAAACGCTTCGGCGAAACCCTTTATTCGATCAACCTCTTGCCATTCGGCGGCTTCAACAAACTTTCAGGCGAAGAAGACCCAGGCGCTCCAAACTCACTTGCCGCTAAAAGCCGCCCCACCCGCATCTTTGTCCTTGCAAGCGGAGCGCTAGTCAATACCATCCTGCCGTTTCTGCTTTTTATCGTCGCTTTCATGGTGCCGCATGATGCCCTCACCGGTCAGATTGCAGTTGCCGAAGTTGCCCCTGCCTCCCCCGCAGCAATTGCCGGTCTTGAGCCGGGTGATATTATTCTCGCCATTGAAGGCCAGCCAATCCACACCTTCGCGGACATCCGCAAGATTATCGGAGCCAACCTAGACAAAGAAACCGCGCTGGAAATAGAGAAACCTTCCGGCGAGACCACTCTGGTCAGCCTAGTACCCCGCAGCAACCCGCCTGAAGGCGAGGGCGCTATAGGAATCCAAAGCAAAGCCCTCACCGAGAGAAAGACCGAGCCGTTCTGGCGGGCAATTCCCTTGGGTATAAAGCAGACTTTTGACACATTCGTTGCTTTTAAAGATGCCATTTTTGGCCTCTTCTCCGGCGAAAACCAGCTCTCGCTCACCGGGCCAATTGGCATTGCCCAACTCACGGGTGAGGCAACTCAAGCTGGATTTAGCATCCTTCTCCAGTTCGCCGCCTTTCTAAGCCTGAACCTTGCCATCATCAACCTACTGCCCCTACCGGCCTTAGACGGCGGGCGCATCGTCTTTATCATCATCGAGTGGATAAGGGCCGGGAAACGCATTTCACCGCGCGTGGAAGGCCTTATACACTTCATCGGCTTTGCTATGCTCATCGGACTGGCACTCCTCATCACCTATCAAGACATCCTGCGCCTAATAAGAGGGGATAGCCTACTGCCATGACACGACGCATCTCTAAGGCTATTCGCATCGGAGGCGTCGTTGTAGGCGGCGGAGCACCTATCGCGGTGCAGTCTATGACAAAAACCGACACCCGCAACGCGCGTGCCACAGTACAGCAGATAAAAGAGCTTGAGGAGTTAGGCTGCGAGCTAATCCGCGTGGCTGCACCCAATCAAGAAGCTGCAAGTGCCCTAGGAGCCATTAAAAAGGGTATCAGTATTCCTCTCATCGCCGATATCCACTTCGACCACCGTCTGGCGCTGGCAGCGCTCACGGCGGGGGTGGATGGGCTGCGACTCAATCCAGGAAACATCACCGATAGGAACAAAGTGGCCGCCGTTGTAAAAGCTGCCAAAGAGCGCAGTGTGCCCATCCGTATCGGAGTAAACGCCGGAAGCCTGCCGCCCACAACAGACGCCGCCCAAGACACCGCAGGGCGCATGGTCACCGCGGCACTGGGGCATATTAAAATTCTTGAGGATCTGGATTTTGACCTAATTAAAATCTCTCTCAAGGCGTTCGACGTGCCCACCACCATCGAAGCATACCGCCTGATAGCAGAACTGACCCCCTACCCGCTGCATCTGGGCATCACCGAGGCCGGCCTTCCCAGAACAGGGATCATCCGCTCTGCCGTCGGCATAGGAGCGCTGTTATTTGGCGGTCTAGGAGACACCATCCGGGTTTCGCTGACAACCCATCCCAAGGAAGAAGTTATTGCCGGCTACGAGATCCTTAAGAGCCTTAATCTACGCGAGAGAGGTCCGGTGTTGGTAAGCTGCCCCCAGTGCGGACGCGCTGAAGTGAATATCATGGCACTTGCTGAGGAGGTTGCGCAAGCAATAGAAAGTGTGAGCCAGCCGATACGGGTGGCGGTGATGGGTTGCGTGGTAAACGGTCCCGGTGAGGCCAAAGATGCCGATGTCGGGATTGCCTGCGGCAAGGACAAGGCCGTTCTCTTCCGCAAAGGACAGCAGATTGCTGTAATCGAGAAAAATGATTTCGTCCCCGCACTCATGCGGGAAATAGAAAAGCTTTAAGCAGCAGGCACGCGGCTATCTTCTTGTAGTTCCGGTAAAAAAGAAAGCTGTTTTTCGAAGATCGTCATTCCCTTGAACCAGATATATGGCATGGCCTCCCGGTAGCGTACGCGAAGCTTCTTAAGCTGATCCACCGACGAGACGTCGCGTATACGGCGCATCTCAACGATCCTCTTGGCCGCAAGAGGTCCGATACCCGGGACGCGCAGCAACTCCTCAAAACTTGCGCGGTTTACGTCCACCGGAAACAGCCACGGGCTGGCACGAGCGATAACGAGCTTGGGGTTGGTCTTAAGCGGCAAATTGCCCCACCTATCCAATGCGAGCGAAACCTCGGCCTGCAGAAAACCGTAAACCCTGAGGAGCCAATCGGCTTGGTAGAGCCGATGCTGCCGCCAGGTCGAGGCCGCGGGCACTCCCTCCAAGCGCGTATCGGGAATAGGTTTATAGGCACTGAAATAGATGCGCCTGAGGCCGATGTCTTTATAGAGATTCGCAGTAGTACCCAAGATATCGGCATCACTCTCGCCTGCAGCACCGACCACAAATTGGGTTGTTTGGCCACTGGGAATCAACTGCGGATGGGCTGCCTGCAAGCTCTGTGCTTGACGCATGGGAGCAAGAATGCCATCTAAGAGGTTCTTGCGCGCACTCAGGCGTTTAAGATGCTCTGCGGTTGGCGCCTCAATATTGACCGACACCCGGCTTGCAAGAGTACAGATAGCCTCAATGCGATCAGGTGAAGCACCGGGCAGCATCTTGGCGTGAATATACCCCTTAAAGCCAAGTTTCCGTCGCAGGATCTCAACTGTTTTGATGATACCATCCATGGCACAATCAGGGCTTTCGGCGATACCGGAGCTCAGAAAAAGCCCTTCGGCTAAATGGCGGCGATTGAATTCCAAGAAGGTGCGGGCTAATTCCTCCGGTTTGAAAGCAGTACGGCGCACATTGCGAGAAGCGGCACTCACACAATAAGCGCAGTCATTCACACAAGCGTTGGTCATGAGAACTTTAAAAAGCGAGGTGCACCCGCCATCCGGCACTGCCGCACGATGAATAAAATGCAATGGCAAGTTGCTGGGGTTAGTATCAAGCGCACCACTGCTGCACACGTCGTAACGAGCCGCAACGGCCAGCGTTTTGAGTTTATCGTCTGTACCCATGCTTTTAACTAGCACAATTGTACTATATCACCCACGAAGTCAATACGTCAACCTTGCCACCGCAGGCCTTGCATAACCGGTAAAACCCAGCTAAGCTTTTACAGAGGGAGATGAATGCCTGTCAATATCAAAAAAGCGGCCGACTTAGGTTTCTGCACTGGAGTGCGTCATGCCATAAACATCGCAACCAAGGCTGCCATGGAACGTGGCGGTCTTGAAACACTCGGGGCCTTGGTGCATAACCAGCAAGTTGTACAAAAACTTGGGGCACTGGGCATCGCCACTGTGGATGACCTCTCGCTTGTTCAAGGAAAGGTCGTTGTAATAAGCGCACATGGGGCAAGCCCAGCCACAAGCGAATCTATAAAACAGCGCGGCCTGAAAGCCATAGATACTACCTGTGCTTTCGTAAAACGAGCACAGTCTGCCGCTAAAAAACTCGTTGCAGACGGCTTTTTTGTGGCAGTGTTTGGCGACGTTAATCACCCAGAGGTCAAAGGTATCTTGGGTTGGGCGAACGGGCATGGCTTAGCTACACTCAATGCCCACGACCTTGGCAAGCTCCCCAAGATACCACGGCGCTTGGGGCTGCTTTCTCAGACCACTCAAATACCATCGGATTTCAGCCGCTTCACAAAAGACGTGCTGGATTTGGCCTTTACAAAAGATGCTGAAATACACATTATCGATACCATTTGCCACGAAACCCGCACGCGGCAAGCCGAAACTCTAAGCTTGGCGCGAGGCTCTGACCTAGTGGTGGTAATCGGCGGGCGAAGCAGCGCTAACACCAAGCGGCTGTATGAGCTCTGCGCAACAGTTACCGACACACGTTGGGTTGAGGCAGCTACAGAGATAGACCCTTCTTGGTTAGAGGGAAGAAAAAACATCGGCATCACCGCCGGCACTTCCACCGACGATGAGATCGTTGATGAAGTTACTGCCCGCCTATCAGCCCTCACCCAAGCATAACAAAGGTAATATAGCCTTGATTTCGGATTTCAGGGTTTTGTACTCTCTATGCATGGGCGTACCTCTTTGTTCTGTGATGGTGTGGAAAATGCTGCTCGATTGGAGCGGTAGGCATGCCAAGCCAAGGAGGACTAGCGTTCCGAGGTATTACCCAAGCAATAATGCGTTATTCGTTGCTATCCTTATTGCCACAGCTTCTCTGCGGCGATATAATGCTGTCTATGTAGGTTAAGCTTGTGTCGACATCTTTATAATGTCGGCTAAGCTTACCAAGGGGAGGCAACTCGGTGAATACAAACACACTTACAACAAAACTCCTATCAGCCTTGATGGCAATGACGATTGTGCTCGGGCTGTTCATGGTAACGCCCAAGACGACTAGTGCTAATAATGCAGAGGAGCTGGTAAATACAATAAAAACCTTTGCCCACGGCGGCACAGGCAATCTTGAAGCGTCCATTGTTCCCGGCAGAGGCGTAGTTGTCAGCGGCACAGTCACTGGTGCGACGAAGCCGCTGTTTTTGGACCTGAACGCTGGCGTGAAGATAATCTGGGCGGCTGATTATTCGGGGAGTGTCAGCGGCGATTGTATGATCGAACTGATCTGCTGGGGCAATGCCGCCGGAACGTTCGAGGTTGCGGAAGACAGCAAGATTATAAATACCGGTCCCGGTGCGGGCATTAGAGTATGGGAGGCTGTCAATGTCAACGTTTCCGGCGGCATAGTACGCGCTGGCAGTTACGCTATTATAGACTATGGCAAAAACAATATTATAAATATTTCGGGCGGCACAGTGAGTCCCTCAGATTCATGGGGGTACGGGATTTATTCCCATGCACTTTATGCGGACAATACCACAATCAATATAAGCGGCGGAACGGTGGGCTCCTTTGATGGAATCTATGCAATTTGGTTAAATACTCAAAACTCTAAAATAAATGTAACCGGCGGAACACTGCAATCTAGCCATTCAGCAATCTGTGTTGGTGGCGATGGCATAGGTTCCGCTGTTACAGTCAGCGGCGGGTTTGTTTTTT
>CAYOAR010000030.1:0-5743 GCA_964402105.1 uncultured Dehalococcoidales bacterium | reverse complement strand
CCGGAGGCAGTTTTTAACGGTAAAGGTTGATGGAGGGCTGGCTTATCCGGTGTTCAAGGAATCCAGCGCCATTACCAGCATGTCTGAGGCTACGGGATACGTGGTGGTGCCGGAGTCTGCCGTTTTGGAAAAAGGCGCGGCCGTCGAAGTCGTTCTGTTTTAGGGTGGCAACACGCCACGGCCGCGACGCCTGAATAATTGCTCTTTATTGTCTTAGCATCATTGTGCCCGCCATATCTCTCGAATTCGTTTTATCCGCTTTGCAGTTTGCAAGCTTTATATCTACGCCAGCGAAATCATAAGCCCGGTGAGTGCGGCCAGCAAAACCGGGACAGCTATAATTACGCCGTATTTCAAAAACTTAAGAAAGCTGAACTCAACGCCGGTTTTTTTGAGAATTGAGAGCCACATGATGCCTGCCAGAGCGCCAATCGGAGTGAGAAACGCACCGATATTTGAGCCGATAATAACAGCATAAACGCCAGAAGTTAGGACAGCGGGACTCAAGTTTTGTAAAACAGAGGAAAAGAAGACACTCATAGGAATATTATTTACCAAATTGGCAAAAAGGGTAGAAGTTACTCCGTAAATCAAAATTGTATGGCTCTCTCCGATAAATGATGCCAGTCTGATAGTTACCTCGTATTTCTCTAAGGCCAGCACCATGGTGAACATTGATATCACAAACGGCACCAGTTCCCAAGGAGCGCGTTTATAAGTGCGTCCAAGCTCACGGGGAGAGCTCTTTTTCACCGCGCAAAACAGCAGTACAGCCGCGGTAAGAGCTGCCGCAGACAAGCAGGCAATAAGCCACATTTCGATGTTTATATATGAGGAAATTACGAGCAGAGCGGTACATCCGGAAAGCAAGGCCAAACCGATTATAAGCAAGGGTTTTTGCCTAATTCGCACCTCGGTGCTTGCTCCTGTAATGGGCTTGTTTAGTTTATTGATAAACAGCAAGAGCATAACAATATAGGCTGCAAGGAAAGCAAATAGAGTTGGCAATGCCATAACCGCGAGGTAATCCATGAAACCTATTCCGTTTGCCGTTGCAAGATAAATATTTGTGGGGTTGCCGATAATAAGGAGCATGCCGCAGGTGTTCGCTGCCACAAATTCGGAAACGAGATAGGGGATGGGGCTCACTCTAGCGTTCTTTGCAAAATAGCAAATAAACGGCGTAAAGGTAAGGATGATAATGTCGTTTGAGGTAAAAACTGTCACGAGCGAAATCGTGACATAAAACGCGGTGAAAAGTGTTATTTGGTTCTGCCCCGCCCTTTTCAGCACGGCGTTGGCAAGGTACTTGAAAAAGCCCGTTTCATCCAAAAAGATTGACAAAACGGTCATGGAAATAAACAGCACAAGGATTTTCAGCGGGTTGATGGCCGCATGGGACGTAAGCCCGTCCCAAACCTCACCAAACGAAATAAACCTGAAAGCAAGGAGAAGAGCGGCGCCAAGAAGGGTTATGATCCAGTAGGTTCCGAGTTTTAGGCCCTTAACTTTTATATCGGGCTTGGCGAGAGTAAGCGCAATCATGCCCGCGCAGGCCAAAATGCAGATAGTTAGAACGTATGCCATAGTTTACCGCTTGTTACATGGTTTGATTTATCGTGGCATACTTTGTAGCCGGTAGGTGCCGAAGAAACCATACTGCGCCGGGCGAAGAATTAACATGAACTAGCAACCGAGTAAGCCACGCTGCGATGCGGTAGCTTGAGCGCTCCAAGAAAGCGTTGGCGCAGTCCACGGCACGGAGACCAGCTGCCATGCGCATTGGCTTTCCCTTCAGTGCCACGGTATCTTTTTGGGGAATCTCCGCACCGCGTAGGCTGGGGTTAGCTAATAAGTGTAACAGTGTCCCCGGTTTTTACTGCCCCGCCTTTTAAGATGCGCACAAAGATACCCTCAACGGGCATAACGCAGGTGCCAACCTGCTTAAAGATGGCGCAGCGGTCGTGGCACTCTTTGCCGACCTGGGTTACCTCAACCAAGATATCTTTCCCGATGCGCATCCTGGTGCCGATGGCAAGGTTGTAGAGCTTAAACTCATCGTCTTGGACGGTGAGGTTCTCGGCAAAGCTGCCTGATCCCACGTCAGCCCCGAGCTTCACCATTTTGTCGATGCTGGACGTGCCCAGCATGGAAAGCTGGCGGTGTCCCCCGGCACAGGAATGGGCATCACCTTCGAGCCCAAAATCATCCCTTAGGATTCCCGTGCCGATGTCGTGCTTTTTTTCGCCTTTTTTATCGCTGATGCATACCCCTACAATCTTAGTCATGGGTTCTCCTCTTTCATAAATGCCGCTCTTGCCGCCGGATTTCTTCTCCAACCTTACGTCTTGGATAGTCATGCCGCGGTCAACGGCTTTGCACATGTCATAAATAGTTAGAGCACTAACCGATACGGCAACCAACGCCTCCATCTCCACCCCTGTCTTGCCAGTGCTCTCGGCGGAGGCCGTGATCTTTATAAAATCATCGGAAACGAACTCGAAATCAACGCTTACCGCATTGAGCATGATGGTGTGGCAAAGCGGTATAAGATCGGGCGTTTTTTTGGCTGCCATGATGCCGGCGAGGCGGGCAGCGGCCAATACGTCGCCTTTCTTTACCTGGTTGCTCTTTATTTTTTCCAAGGTGGCAGGCTGCATACGCACTCCGCCTGAGGCAACCGCAATACGTACGGTATCATCTTTGGCGCCGACATTCACCATGTGCGCTTCCCCTCGGTCGTTGACGTGAGTGAGCTCTGTCATTTTATCCCCCTATCTGCCACATCTGGCGCTCAAGAGCACCTGTCTTCCCGGCCATAGTGTGCCCTTCCTTCTTTAGATGAGCTGCCTCAAGCATAATGCTCTCAAGCTCGGCAATGTCTGCCCCGCGCCTAAGGGCAGTCCTCAGATCAATTTCGTCATCGCGGAGCAGGCACGGGCGCAGCTTGCCGTCGGCGGTCAGGCGGAAACGATTACAGCTTTCACAAAAAGAGTGCGTCATGGGGCTGATGAAACCGATGGTGCCCTGGGCCCCTTTTAAGCGGTAATATTTAGCCGGGCCGCGCCCCTCGGCAGACTCACACGGCTCAAGTGCTCCGAGATCATTTTCAATGGCAGCCCTAATCTCGGCAATCGGAACCATTTTTCTGGCATTTTCCTCGCCGGTGAGGGGCATCTCCTCAATATAGCGCACATGCCAGCCGTCGCTTGCGCTTTTTCGGGCAAAGTCCACAACCTCATCGTCGTTAATGCCGCGCATGACCACGGTGTTGGTTTTCACGGGATGGAGGCCCACCTCATGGGCGGCGACGATGCCCTGGAGTGCCTGGTCTAAGGTGTCGCGGCCGCAGATGCGGGCGAAGCGCTCGGGCTTGAAGGTATCAAGGCTGATGTTGACCCGCTTGAGCCCTGCCTCTTTAAGCTCACGGGCGTATTTTGCAAGCTGAGTGGCATTGGTGGTAAGAGAAATATCATCAATACCCGGAATTTGCGAAATAATGCGCACGAGGGCACTCAGGTGCGGGCGCACCAAAGGCTCGCCGCCGGTAAGGCGAACGCCCCTAACCCCCAGCCTCGCCGCGGCCTGCACCACCCGCTCAATCTCCTCGTAGCGCAAAATGTCATCGTGGCTTAGGTTTTCAAAGCGGGAGGACGTGCAGTAGGTACAGCGCAGGTCGCAGCGGTCGGTAACCGAGATGCGCAGGTAGTCTATACGGCGGCGGTAGCTATCAAGAATGCAACTTGCCATATCAACAGTTGTAATATCCTATCATAAACCGGGTCTCTCAACCGGATTAAAGCAGAGTGGGAACGTCCTTGCCGGCTTCCTCGGCAAGGTTGGATTTGCTCATGCGTGACTGCCGCTTGGCCTCCCGTTCTTGCTGCAGTTTTGTCGCTTTCTGGTAATAACGCCGCACGATTTCTGCATTTCCCAGCTCAGACATGATGACGGTAACATCCAGCACCCCTTTTTCTACGGGATAGTCACCGCTTCTTATGGTAGCCTGTGGGCAGAGCAGGCGGAGGTAGGCATCCATACTTTGCACCATACTTAAGCTGAGGTCTTTATAAGGCCCAGAAACCAAATAGAGGGCACGATAAGCCTCGGTGGTATCAATGGGGGCAGAAAGCTCGGCGATGGCCTCATCCATGGTGCGGATTCCCTCCTCGGTGGTCGTGCCGCGCTTTTGGAAATGGCGCGATTCATCCTGCGGGAGGGTGATAATGGGTTTTAGGAGCTGTCCGTAGCCAATAACCGACCAGCCGGCGAGAGTCTGGATGATATCGCCTGCATCCATGGTCTTGGCCCCGATGTGCTTGGGTCGGGTTTCTTCGCCCGCGCAGAGTAGATTGAAAAATGACGAAGCGAAAATTTGATTGATGCGCTGGAGGTTGGAGGCAACCGAGGAGTCTTTGCCCACATAGCGCTGGTTGTCAACCAAAAAGACGGCATCAACCACTTCGCTTAGCGATTTAAGGCACATGGCGGTATTGAAGACGGCACGCTCTTCGCTGTCCTCTTCATGCTCAAAAGGCAGGACGGCTGCGACATAAACGGGACGGTCGGCTACGCGTTCTTTAAGCATGCGGGCGATGATAGGGGTAGCCCCCGAGCCGGTTCCGCCGCCGGTGCTGGTGATCAAAAGGAAGGCATCACATTCATAGAAGCGCGGGTTACGGCGCAGGGTATCCATGACCTTGTCGCCGTCTTTTTTGGCGATTTCCGCTCCTACCTCGCTCATTTTGGCTACACCATGCCCGCGCGTAATCTCTGCACCGAACAGAATGCGATGGTGATGATCGGCCTTGATGGTTGTGATGCCGGTGAGATCGGTTGTATCGGAATTGACCGCGAAGGCATCAATTAGGATGTCCATGCCGCGCGTTTGGCGGGCGCGTAGATTAAGGCGGGCAAACTCGTCGGCAAGCCTGCCGCCGCATTGCCCAATACCGATAACCACCAGCTTCATGATGCTGCTCCTTTGGCTTTCTCCGTTAATGGCAGTCTAATGATTACGGTGCGTCTTGTCAATCAGGCGCATTGGATATGGTTATGCCGTAAATAAGATAGCTTTGCATAGAAATAAATCAACTTAAGGAGGCGGAAAGCGCGTGACTGATGGGAGAGAGACATATGCGTCAGTGCATGAAACGTACCTTTCTATTTCATATGCCAAATCAAATAATACCCCAAATGCATGGGGATTAATGGTGTTATCCCAAAAAACAGAATAGTCCTCGCCGCTTAAACAAAATGTTAATCGAAAAAAACGCCTTCCGGTAGCAATAACCATTTCATCAGTTAACAAATTGGGGTTACTGTACAGCTTGATGTCGTACTCAACAACGGCGTTGTATAGAGCCTGCAGGTCTTTGCGTGGAATACGGTAATAGATGGCTGAATAGTCTGTGGCATACCCTGTGATTTTGCCAATTATGTCGCTCCTTGTGTTCAGTATCGTTCTTAAATTGTTTGGCGAAACAAACCCGAATTCATAGATAATGTAAAAATCATCTGGCACAGTTAAATCGCTATCTTCTGTGCTTGCTGTAGTTTCAGTAATGATGGGTGTAGCATTTGATGTTATGCTCGTTGCACATCCCAAAGCCATAATCAACAATATTGATTCTATGGCAATCAGCAACAACCTCTTTGGCACTACCGCCTCACTATGGATAATCTATTCGTTGAAATAGTTTACAACAAAACCCATAGTCATTCTTGGTTTAAGAATGACTAT
>CAYOAR010000029.1:0-4115 GCA_964402105.1 uncultured Dehalococcoidales bacterium | reverse complement strand
GCTGCTTCACCTTCCCCGTAACGGCGTCACGCCCCAGATAGACGCACAGCGCGTAACTGGACTTGCCCCGCTTCTTGATGTACCCCCGCAATGCTAAGCTCCCTCCTCTCTCCGTATAATCGGTTACTTAATATCTCGCTGGAAGGCGATGACTCTTCCCAGCACGCTGTTTTTCTTTTGCTTATCGCTAACGCTAAATGAAATGTCTTCAAAAGCGCTGTTTTCAGGGTGCAGAATGACTTTGGTGCCGTATTGGAGATACCGCCGCAGCGTCAACACCCCGTCAAGATAAACAAGGGCGATTACGCCGTGGTCAATCGACTTCACCTCTTTAATAAAGGCGGTGTCGCCCTCTTTGATACCGATATTGACCATGGCATCATCGGGCATCCGAATCGCATAATCGGCCTTGAAACTTCCCCCGCGTTCGTAGGTTGATTCGGGGGCTTCCCTTGGGGGGATGGGGTTGCCGGGGGCAACCACGCTGACAATCAAAGGAACGATTGCGACCTCGACAGGCTCATATTTTGGCAGATCGAGATTAGGCACTTCGGTCTTGATGGTGTTAGTCCGGCCTACGAGATATAAAAAATCACAATCAAGAACACTGGATAACTCAAAAAGGATGCCGATATCAGCCACATGGATGGTGTCGTCATCGCCTTCAAGCTGCTTAATGACCTCCTCGACCATGCCGCCCCGCTCGGCGACTTGGGCAGTGGTGAGCCCTCTAGCAAGGCGCAGTTCTCTTAATCTGTCACTGCGTATATAGGCAACTTGGTCTTCAATTGCCATCTTGTGCGCGAGCTGGGAGATTTTGACATTGAGCTTGGTGGCATATTCAACCACCGTTTCCATTGAAGGGGAGCGGTGTCCTGTCTCATATCTGCTTATCACCTGTTTGCAGGTTCCCAAGCGTTTCGCGAGTTCGTCCTGGGTCAACCCCATCATCTCGCGGATGCGTCTTAGGTTTACCCCAAATTCGCTTGAAACCTTCAGTCCGAGTGTACCGCTCATTGCCGCCCCCTTTGTTTTGTTTCACGCATTAAAACATATTGTTGCACTTAAGTAAAGTCCATAGGAAGTAAAGTAAAGAAAACTATAAAAAGTAAACACTATGGTTGACAACTCAATAAATGGGTTATATAATCCATTCCGCATCCATATCTTGTGGGTAGCACAACAGAAAGAGGTGGCACATAACGATGAACACAGCCAATGTAAAACTAGCCTACAGCGTGCCTGAAGTGGCCGAGATGCTGGGAGTATGCGAACAGACCGTCCGCAACATGTGTTATGAACACAAGCTCCCCCATATCAAAGTAGGTTTAAATGGGGGCCGCACCATCATCCCCTGCAAAGCTCTCCATGAATACTTGGAAAAAGCTGTACTGCCGATCCGTCTCGGCCGATGAGCGAGCCTGCAGACTGAACAGCGTCAGGATTAGAGTTGAAGAGGTATGTTATGCCGAAACCAATAACACCAGTTGCAGATGATGGTATGTCTTTGGTGAATACAGCAACAGCAGAAATGCCAGAGGAAAATGCACAAAACTTAAAAGAACTTATCGCGCGATACAAAGATGGGGGTCTGAATATCATTCCAATCCCGTATAAAAGCAAGACCCCGAAGATCTCTTGGAAGCGATACCAGAAAGAGAAGCCTACGGATGGTCAGCTAAGGGCTTGGTTTGCTGTCCAACCCACCAACTTAGCCGTCATATGCGGCGGGATTTCCGGGGGGTTGGTGGTGCTGGATTTTGACAACGAAGAGAAGTATCGCGATTTCTATATCAACGCCTCGAAAAAGACCGGCACTGATCTGCTTGAGTTTACCCGTATCTCAAAAACCTCTCGGGGTTATCACGTCTGGCTGAAAGTAGCCGAGCCGGTAAAGAGTCAGAAATATCCAGCCCTAGATATAAAGTCTGAGGGCGGATATGTCATCGCCCCGCCCTCGGTGCATCCTGAAGGCGCTGTATACAGGTTTTTAAACCCCGAAACTCCCATCAGGAAGATAAATACCCTCTGTGAGCTGGGTATTGATACGCCATCAAGACCGCCAGACAGGCAAAACCCAGTCGGTAACCAACCAAACTGGGTAACTCGAGCCCTTGCCGGTGTTGCTGAAGGCGCTCGCAGCGATACCGCCATCAGGCTGGCAGGCTACTTCCGCAACACCCTGCCGCATGATGTAACCAACACCTTGTTGCAGGATTGGAATCAGAAGAACCGCCCTCCTCTGCCAGAATCTCAGGTCATAAGTGCCATTAGCTCTGCTTACAGATACCCGGAGCACAGACCAATGGGTAATGGATATTTATATAACCATTCTTCGACTGTTGAATTAGATACGGAGCGTGACAAAAGCGTGACAGAAAACGTGACAATAGACCCGGTTTTACAATATGACCGTGACGCAGCCCTAGCGCAGAAAATTGAGGAGTGGGTCAAGGGGACCACCGGCTGGTTTAGCTATGAAGAGCTAGATCGCGAGCTAGGAGTATGCTCCAATGCCGACAAGGACAATCGCAGGCAGATAGTATCTCGCCTTAAGAAAAAAGGGGTAGTAGAGCCTCATCATCGTGACAATAAGCTGTGCCGGTTCATAAACACTCAAGTTCGCCTCATTGACTTCAAATCAGCTACCAACAGAACGCCTCTCGATTTGAAATTGCCATTCGGCCTTGAGCGCTTGGTAAAAATCTATCCGAAAAGCATCATTGTGATAGCAGGTGCTGCTAATGCCGGGAAGACAGGCCTATTACTCAATTTCATTCGCCTCAATCAGCACAACTTCACCATTTACTACCGATCATCGGAGATGGGGGAGGAAGAACTAGCTAGTCGGCTGAAACAGTTTGACGGCATCAGCCTTGACGAATGGAATTTTATTTCGGAAGAGTGCTCAAGCAATGTTGCTGACAACATACGGCCGGACGTCATCAATATCATTGACTACCTTGAGCTTTCCGAAAACTTCTACATTGTGGCTGAACACTTCAAGAAAATCCACGATAAGCTGGGCAACGGTGTTTGCTTCGTGGCGCTTCAGAAAAAGCGTGGTGCACCTCTCGGCCGTGGAGGAGATTTCGGGTTGGAGAAACCTAAACTATATCTGACCATGGACCCCGGCATATGCACTATTCAGAAAGCCAAGAGTTGGGTAAATCCCAAGAACAATCCAAATGGCATGGCGACTAACTTCAGAATCGAGAACGGCTGCAACTTTATCGTTATCAAAGACTGGTACATGGAGAAATCAGAGTGAGGGAAACCCTACGCACCAATCTGGCATCTAAACCCACCCCATCACACACAATGTCGCCGCTTTAAAAGACAATAACCATTCATTTACCGATGGTATTCTGCCTCCAATATGTCTCCCAAATGCCATAAAAGCACCAAAAGCCCCATGGCTGGGGCACCACAAATGACAATAACGACTTCAATTGGCATTAAAATACGCAGCCTAAAAAATGATAAATGACTTAAATGACCGACTTAAAAAAAGGAAAGGGTGCCATCATCCGCCGCATCCCTGTCTGAGTACCGACCTCCCCTGTTCTCACCGACCTATTGACAAGTTGTTGAGCCGCCAAGTATCATTATCTAGTTGTCAGTTGTTACCAGTGCACAACTTATTGTTGTTGTGAAGTTTATATGGGAAATAATCCAATCGGAGGTCACTGGCATGAAATACACGGACAAACGCAGCCGATTATTAAACGTGGCATTGAGCATCACCCTCATCCTCAGTCTCGGTGCTACCAGTATATTTGCCAGTAACCCCCAGCTCCTCACTCTCTCCAACGCCTCAGATTCAACAGACCCCTATCTTGATCTTCTTAACCAATCCCCCTACGGTTATCCCTATGACGACCTCTACCCAATGCCGGACCCCGATGCAGGGAAAACAGACCGATTCATTGTCAAATACAAGGAAAATCAAGAAGAATCTTTCAAATCTAAGCTCTCGTCCCTCCCTTTCACCATCGAATCCACCCTAACCATTGATGCTGTCCGTGATAACCTCGAACAATCGGCCGTATTACCCGACAGCCTCGCCTCTAGCAGCAATATGGATGGTTCAAGTGGTAACGAGCTCCGTTCCT
>CAYOAR010000028.1:0-4967 GCA_964402105.1 uncultured Dehalococcoidales bacterium | reverse complement strand
AATTTCAACAATGCGGCGGGAGGTCTGGCTTTTTCCGCAGCCCGTGCGTATGGCGCCTACCGCGATCACGGGCTTAACGCTTTTGAGCATGGTGTTTTTGTGACCCAGCATCGCAAAATCCGCACCCGCGGCATTTACTCGAGCACCAATCCCCATCACCACTGCGTACGGAACATCGCTGTATGAGAAGACGCACTCGTCAACGTCCAAGTCTTTTATAAGCCGCTCAAGTTGATCCTGTGCGTAAATGGGAATACCCTGGGGATATAAATGACCGGCAAGCGCGGCAGGGTATTTCCGATTAGCTATGTCCGGAATTTGCGCGGCAGTGAAAGCCACAACATTATAGGCCGGATTATTCCTGTAAAAGGTGTTGAAATTGTGGAAGTCGCGCCCAGCTGCGCCAATGATGATTATTTTTCGTTGAGCCATATTATTCTTCCTTTCGATATAGTATTTTGTGCAGAACCCCTAATGGTTAACCTAGCGATGCATTTCAGGCTATAGGCGAACACACGATGACCTGATATCTCCCCAAAATGCATGAATGGTAAGTCAGCGACCACCGCTTTTTCTTTGCCACTGTGCGAAGTCCGACAATTATAGCACGCACGTACGGCAAGTAAAATGGGAAATTTCCCACGACCAGCTTTTCGTTTCGGAAAAGGCTTGCGAATCAGTAGAACGGCATCACGTAATGCAACTTGAGTGTGGGTAAAATGAAACCATCGCGCATGGTCGTCTGTTGGCTTCTGTGTGGGGGATTGTTATACATGTAAGTCATTTTACATCACTCAGCTTAGTGCGTTGCATCATCTTGAAACATGACGAATATCGTTGTCACCGATGCCATTGCAGCGCCAGTGCCAGCACTACGCAAGCCGCCATGCAGTTAGTCTGGGGAAATGCTGGTGTGCCGCATGACGCAGTTCCGCACCCGCCACAACTGAGTTCTATACAATGTTTTCACCCAGATATATCTTTGGCATAGTAATCAAGCAGCGGTTCCATCTTTTATAAAACTTTTCCAGCCCAACTAATGCCAGCTTTCCGTGAGCTTCTTCATTTTCCAATACCAAATAAAGCATATAAGTGACTTTGCCAACCTGCCTAGTAAGTCTAGTGGGCGGCTCGCCTCGCTTGACGGAGTTGAAGTCTTTTTGGCGATGAGTGCGTTTAATGTATTTAACGTCGATCACGCCCGGCTGGGTCATATAGAATTCCGCAACCTCTTTCATTAAAGCCTGAATCTCATCCTGTTTCTCGATCTTCGCTTCGTAAATACAAATTTCGTTGAACATAATAATGCGCCTCCTGGTTAACTCTCTTGCGTTGGCTTAAATTGGCAACAGTGTGGTCACAATACAAGGCAATATGCCGCACACTGGTTCCATCGGGCATCTTAAGCAACCTTTTGCCAAAGACGCTTCACCTTTGTTTTTAAACGCTCCAAGCTGGTGTCGGTGTTTATTACATGCGTGGCATAGCGGATCTGTTCTCTGACGGGGAGCTGGGCATGAATACGTGCCAGAACCGAGGAGGGCGGCATGCCGCATTTTTGGCTAAGGCGCCGGAAAATAATCTCACGCGGGGCGGTTGTTACCCATACCTCGTTTACCATGGGCACCCAACCAGCCTCGATCAAAAGCGGGGCTTCAACCACGGCCACACTTGTGTGGCGGCGGCGATGATCTGCAAGCAGGGCTTTTGTTTCCTGCAGGACAAGGGGGTGGATGGCGGCATTGAGTTTAGCCCGGGCAGCCTTGTCTGCGAAAACTATTCCCGCAAGTATGTTGCGATTGAGGTAGCCATCGGCATCCAGTACTTCTGTACCGAAAAGGCTGATAACCCGTCGGAACCCCTCGGCTTTTGGCTGGTAAAGCTGACGCACGATGGCATCGACGTCAGTAACGGCGGCTCCCAGCTCACCTAAAAAGCCTCCCACCGTGCTCTTACCGCTGCCAAAGATGCCTGTAAGACCGATGATTTTCATGTTGAGTAGTCTAATGGGCGGCGGAGCGACCGTCAAGCCAAAAACTATGGGTGGATAGCCTTAGGTGCGCATTGAGGCCGCGTTTTTGGTTATGCTATCATAATCGTGATGGAAATAAACATTCTTTTTGATACTGGTTTCGAACAGACGGCGGATAAAGTGTGGTTGCGTGACGTGGCAAAGGCCGTGCTTTCAGCCGAGGGGAAGCTTGATGCCGAGCTCGGCATTCTAATTACCGGGCAAGACAAGATCCGAGAGCTTAACAAGTGTTATCGGAAAAAAGACCTGCCGACCGATGTGCTCGCCTTTGCTTTGGTGGATACCTCAAGCGAGATACCATTTCCAACCCTAAATGATGGAGTTGAACACCTTGGTGAAGTCGTTATCTCGGTGGAGCAAGCCGCCATCCAATCCAGGCGGCATCGTCATTCGGTAGGGCGAGAGATCGCTGTCCTGTTGGTGCATGGCATACTCCATCTTATCGGTTACGATCACAACGATTCTGACGAGGAAAAAGTTATGAACGATAAGGCACGAGCAATCTTAAAACATCTGCCAAGGTGGACGCCATGAATGTATTGGGGCTTGCCGGAAGTCCTCGCCGCGGCAGTAATACCGATATTTTGCTCGCAGAGGTGCTGCGAGGCGCAGCATCTCGGGGTGCTGAGACAAAGACTGTTGTTGCTTGTAACCTCAACGTCATGGCTTGCCAGAACTGCGATGCCTGTTTATCAACCGGGGCATGCCCTTTTGGGGATGATATGCCTCGCGTTTATAAGGACCTAGCTTGGGCTGATCGTCTTGTGCTGGCGATGCCTCTGCACTTTATGGGGACGCCATCGCAAATTAAAGCTCTTATAGATCGCACACAGGCGCTGTGGGTGAAAAAATATCTACTCAAGCAACCGCCGCTGGGTGACAAGCGGGTACGGCGTGGTTTATTCGTATCGGTTGGCGGGCGTACCGGTGAGCGTCTTTTCGATGGTGCCATATCAACCGCCAAGGCATTTTTTGCCAGCCTTGATGTAGAATATGCCGGCATCATTGCTCATGCCGGCATTGAGAAGCGGGCGGAGATGCTCGCGCACCCCGAGGCTTTGCAAGAAGCCTTCGCTGCCGGAGAGAATCTAGTCGGAACTTAATTTCTACCGAGACTGTGTCGCACACACTTAGGCTGTTGTACTCTTTAGCTCTCGGGGCGGCTGGTATAGTCTGACAGGAAAGCAGGGGTACTAGCCTAGTTGAAAGAGGCGACGTGCCTTATACTCGTGCGCAGCCAATCAGCGCCGCCACGTTCGGCACATCTTCCTGCTGCAAAAAGTCCGCGATGCCGTCAATTACGCTTAATGCCGAAGACGGATCTAAGAAAGTAACAGTACCGACCTCGACTGCTGTTGCCCCAGCCATAATAAACTCCAAGGCATCCTCGGCTGTCGCGATGCCCCCGCCTCCTATGACGGGCACGTCCACTGAGCCTGCAACGGCATAGACTAAGGCTAGCGCTACTGGTTTTATGGCTGGTCCGGACAAGCCGCCGGTGACGTTGCCAAGCACCGGGCGGCGCTTTTTGATGTCGATGGCGAGCCCCTTGAGGGTGTTGATAAGCGAAACGGCATCCGCTCCGGCTTGGACCACAGCCTTGGCAATGTTAACAATGTTGGCTGCGTTGGGTGATAATTTAACCATGATTGGCAGTTTGGTGGCACCCCTTACGGCGGTTGTGACGGCGGCTGCGGACGTAGCATCTGAACCGAACTCCAGGCAGCCGCAAGCGACATTCGGGCAACTAATGTTAACCTCAAGCCCGGCCACTCCCGGCACACCGTCAAGGCGGGCGGCGATTTCAGCGTATTCCGCCACGCTTTCTCCGGCGATGTTTACGATTATTGGCACTCGCCACCCTGCCCATAACGGAGCTTTGTCTCTAATCAATGTTTCCACGCCCATATTCTGGAGCCCGATGGCGTTTAGCATCCCTTGGGGCGTTTCGGCGAGGCGAGGTTGGGGGTTGCCGATGCGCGGCTTGAGAGTGGTGCCCTTGCATATGATGGCCCCAAGACGCTGGATGTCGACTATTGGTGCCAGCTCGTTACCATAGCCAAAGGTGCCTGAAGCTGCCAGCACGGGATTGGCGAGTTTAAAACCGCGGCTGGGGGCTAGGTCGATGCTAAGATCGGGTGCATTTTTCAAAGTGAAGTCATTATAACTATATGCGGGGAAGACGACAAGAAATGATAATTTTGGGAAGCTAGGCGTCAAGACAAATTAACCTAATCGGGAATATATGCCGAAAACGAAAGATGTGAGGGAATATATTTAGGACTTTAGCACCTGGCAATTCTAGTACTACGTTTTCCCGGCCACCATCCCCCATGCCACCAAAGGTGGCATATGGTGGCTCAATAAAGCTAGACATTAGCATAACGCTGCCACAAAGGTTACGTTGGAAATAGGCGAAAATACTACAAACATGATTTTGCATATCACCTTTCTTAAGACGCAGATTATCCGGCTTCCTTGTGCAACCTAGCAGTTAAAGTTTGGCTATCGCATGACTCACTGCTATAATGACTAATCTACTTTTCGCGTGAGAGGTGTCCCATGTTGCAAAAAGAGGTACTCCGCATTTTAGAGGGAGATGCCAGGCAGACTCCCAAACAAATCGCTGCCATGACTGGGGCGACGGAGGAAGAGGTTGTACGCCTAATCCGTCACGCCGAAGAAGACGGCACCATCATCAAATACCGTGCGCTTGTTGATTGGGAAAAGATGGGCGATGAGTATGTTTGGGCACTTATTGAAGTCAAGGTTACCCCGCAGCGCACTGTTGGTTTTGATGCCATCGCCGAACGTATTTACCGTTTCGATGAGGCGCGCACGGTCTATCTCATGTCCGGGGCATATGAGCTGGCAGTGCTGGTAAGCGCCCGGAGCATGCGCGACGTGGCGGATTTTGTTACTCAAAAACTTGCTG
>CAYOAR010000027.1:0-2965 GCA_964402105.1 uncultured Dehalococcoidales bacterium | reverse complement strand
AAGAATCGCTTCATCAATCTTTCTGGGGTTAAGCGTGAAATCAACTGGAGCTTGGTGGCGGAAGCTCGTAACCGCGCCGGCATCAAAGGATATGTGACCAATTTGGATATCAGCCCGGAAACAGTCATCGGTGCCTATCATCAGCTCTTTGAAGTTGAACGCTCATTCAGAATGGCGAAGTCAGATCTGAGGGCCAGACCGATATTCCATTACAAACGAGATGCCATTGAAGCTCATCTCACTGTCGTACTCGCCGCTCTGGCAATGGCACGCTATATACAAGGTAAAACAGAGATCTCTGCCAAGAAGTTCGTCCACAAGCTAAGCACCATATACGATGCTGTTATTTCTGTGAATGATACCAAGATATCGGTTCCGGCTAGAATTCCCGCAGATATCTCTTGTGTTGTCGGGAAACTATGGTGAATGTGGGCACTAAAATGGCGAAGTCAGGTTCTAAAATATCATCCTCGTTGAGTTTTTTGAAGACGTGACGTTTGTTCGGCATTATCTCCCCCATCCAGAGCTTGTGCAGATTCAGGCGTAAACTCATCTTGCTACAGAAAAATCACTGTACAACCAAGCCGCCGCTGTATGTACAGCCTGGCCGACGCCAGTGTTCAACTAGAGCCGCCGTATCCACTCAGTTCATTTGTCACACTTTGCCTATTTTTAGAAAAGATAGGTTTTTGATTCTTTTTTTATCCACATGCTTGAGCACCTCGTCTAAAAACTTTTTACTATATTCAACCTTGAACTGGGTCTCGCTTATTTTGACTTTATTCATATTATTGATGAACTTGTAATCTAGGGGCACTGTTGAGAAGTATATCCAATATATTTGGTACCCGTACCCTTGGTTGTGTTTTCCAATTCCTATGTCGACTAACTTTTCCCATGAGAAATAGAGGCTATTGGACATGATACATTTTAACCTGATCCCTTCTTCATCAATGTGAACGATTGATAACACTTGCCTGCGTCCGATTACCAATAAAATAAACCCCGGGATAGAAGTAAATAAAAAGAGGAAGCCTATTTCTTTCCATGCGGTGGGTTGATAATAAAGCCCAACAGCCAAAACACCCGTGAATACAACGAGTATAATGAATGCTATGATAACCATCGAGAACATCGTCTTTGACGCAATAAATTTCATACTGTTATATGTCCTTAGTTAACCATGATAACGACAACGCTATGGATTGTTATGGTCTAGGCTATCCTCAAGTATCATTTCACTTAGCTCCGCTGATTATCTGATCAACAATGAATTGTGGGATTCCATCGAAAACTGCACTAAAAAATGTTGACACTGCCGTATCTGGTAGACCAGCCTTCAGCAATAGGTTAGCCAGTCGAGATAAGACTGTTTCTCCGACTGCCGTAAGCCCGAAAGAATTGTTCACTATTGAGGCGAGCCCAAAAGTTACAAGGTTTAGTCCAGCACCAAACCCGGCTTTTTTACCTACACTTGCCCAATTAATAGTACTCCATGTCGCACCTTTCAATAGCTGATAAGCAAGTTCTCCGACTGCACCTGATATCGCGCCGGTTACTATTGCTATAACTACTCCAGCACCGGGCACAACTAAGGCTAAGTCGACACCAAATCCAGCAATCGCCCCAGAAAGTGCTCCAGCAATCGCACCATTTTTAAACCCATTTCCCTGCATGGCTGAGGAAATACCGCCAACAATTCCACCCACGACGGCACCGATAATTGTGTTAATAAACTCACCACTAGAATCAACAAACATGATTGGATTGTTACAGCAATACACATATAAATTACCGCTCTGTCTGATCGCACGGATGCTCGGCACTAGGGTGTAGGTGTTTAGACCAAGGGGATCCCTTGGATCTGCCTCGCGTTCATTCCACTTGACAGGCTCGTCTCCATAAATCATATTTCCGACGTTCCAGTGGGTATCGGCAGTGGTGAATCTTCCGGTCGCCGGACTATAGATTCTGGCTCTGAGGTAATAAGTCCCTGTCTCGGCATCAAAGTATTCCCCGCAGTACATGAAGGGGTTGTCAGAGAGAGGTTGGAAGACGAAGACGATGGCGAGGAGAGAGGTGCCGTGTATGGGGAGCTTGTTATCGTCCAGTTCGTTTCCGAAAGCATCATAGTCATACTCAAGCTCAAGAGTACCGACTAAGCCTACGACGTCACCGTGGGCATTGTAGAGATAGAGGGAGAAGTCGCTTGCTCCGGCACTTCTCCAGAGGAGGCCGATACCGCGGATGTAGGAGGCGATAAGGGCAGTGCCGTCTGTCTCGGCGATGATGCTTCCCCCGTCCCAGATATGTACCCTTACCTCTCCGTCTACTTCCTTGCTGTGACGGAGACCATTGGGGTTGTAGGAGTAGACAGAGAGATGGTCATTTGTTTCGACGGAGGTGAGCTGGCCCAGGGCGTTGTAGAAGGAGAGCTCATAGGGACCGCCGAAGGCAGCACTGCCGGGCGGAGATGAGGCGGTGGTTTGTGACTCCCCGGTCTTGGCGATTTGATTGCCGTTCGGGTCGTAGTAATAGCGTACTACCTCGGTGATATCGTCTACGTCACGTGCTGCAGTGGTGAGACGGTTGTTGGGGTCATAGGTGTAGGAGGTGATGACGGCATCACCGCTCCTCGTGTCTACCTCGGCGATGCGGTTCCCTGCCCCGTCATAGGTGTAGGTGACAGCCCCGGTATCATAGGTTTCGCTTAAGAGCTGTCCTATGGTGTTGTAGGAGTAGGAAACACTGTCACCGGATACTGTTTCCGTCTTAGATGTCTGGTTTCCGTCCAGGCGGTAGGTGTAGGTGAAGTTTGATTGGATGACGTTGTCTACGGTATTGGTGAGGGCGGTGACCCAATTCATGTTGAGGCCGTTGCGTCCAGGGATATTTACCAATGGGAAGTAGAGCGAGAGGGCTCCGGTTGCGAGCGAAACCGTTTCATTCTGACCGCTCTGGAGTG
>CAYOAR010000026.1:0-1863 GCA_964402105.1 uncultured Dehalococcoidales bacterium | reverse complement strand
GTCGGCGTCGGGTTTCGCCTGCTGCTTGTGTTTACATCCTCGTAATTTATTCCCTTTTCCCCCTTTTTCCTCCTTAGCTCAGTCGGTAGAGCATGCGGCTGTTAACCGCAGGGTCGTTGGTTCGAGTCCAACAGGGGGAGCCATGAAAGCCTTGATCCACAAGGGATTGAGGCTTTCTTCTTTGCTCGGATTTTCCTCGCAACATCTCCCGATTTTTAGGCCGCAGCCTCTAAAAATTGGTCGTAAGCGGTGTTGAGATGGATGGTAATTTCGTAGTCGCGGTCAACAACGATTCGGTTCACCAGGTGCAGGATAATCATCCGCTTTCTCTCATGGGAGCAACGCTCAAACTCCTGCGCCCAGCCCTCGAACTGAGTGTACTGGTCGCCCATGGACTTCATAGCCGTGTGCCGATTGTCCAGTTCCGTTCTTAACGCCTCGGCTTGGACGTGTTCCTGCCGGATTTGTTCTTCCTTATCAGCAATCAGTCCACTGAGCAATTCCGCGCTGAATTTACCGTTGCCCATCAGGGCGTTGACTACTTCTGCTTTCAGGCAGTCCAACTCGTGTTGTAGCTTCAACAAGGCGGCCTCGTGTTTACGTAAACTATCCCTACCAGCCCGCAGCAGACGCTTGTATTTGCCCTCCAGGAGCCTCTCCTGCGGTGAAGCTTGAATCTGACAAAGACACTCACTAGGGCCTCCATGACCGCTGCATCCAATTTCTCGGCCTTGTAGGAGCCTTGGCCGTGACACTCACGTAAGCTTCGTGTATTGTGGTAGCAAACGTATCTGCGGGTCATATTGATAGATACTGTACCGTCTTGCTTCTTGAAGCGGTCGGTATGCGTGGTGGTCGTGAGCCGCCCGCCGCAGTCGGCACAAAAGAGCTTGCCAGCAAGCAGGTACTCAGACATCTGAAAGGCAGTGGACTGCTCTTTTTGCTCCGTCCAGTTCCGATTGCGCTTTGCTAAAATCACCTGTGCCCGCGCAAATAGGGCTTCGTCAATGATTTTCAGTTCAGGGATTAATTCTGAGCGAATCTCGCCGGACACGAAGTAGCCAGTATAAAGCTCGTTTTTAAGGATACGTAGGATAGTGTTGCTCTGCCACATGCTGCCGTTATGGGTAAGGATGTGCTGGCCGTTTACCCATTCAGCAAGGCGGTGGGAGCCGCAGCCCTCATGCACGGTTTTCTCGAAAATCTGGCGAACAAGCTCGGCCTCCTGCGGGTCAATCTCCAGGTCGAGCAGCTCACGGTTTTTCTTCCCCATCCGGCACTTATGTACAAGCCGGTAGCCATATGAAGCGGCCCGGCCTGTGAAAACGCCGTCGCGGGTCATTTGTTCCATCTTGGTTTTGATGCGTTGGGATGTTTTCAAGCTTTCGCCGCTGGCCTGCCAGTAGCGGATGTAGTTCATGAGCTTGTCCACATGGTTCTCTATCTTCTGCTGGCCCTCCTGGGTGCTCCAGACTTCAATCCCCTGCTTAACAAACCATTCCACTACAAAGGGCGTTTCATCGTCGCGCCGTCCCAGGCGGTCAAACATGAACACCAGCAGCACGTCGAACTTACCCTCCATGGCCTCCCGCTGGATTTCCTGGATCGCGTCGCGGTTCTGTGCGGACACCTTGTAGCCGGACACGCCTTTTTCGGAAAATTCGTTTACCAGTACCCAGCCCTGGGCCTCTATAAACTCACGGCAGGCGGTTTTCTGCATGGGGATGTCGTCTTTATCAACCTGCCCCTTGGTAGAAACTCGGTACAGGCAGCAGACACGCTTTTTTTCATTTTGCATGGTATACCCCTCTCGTATTTCATTTGAATCAATGTCATACGAGGGTGTATTCTTGGCAAAGTTAT
>CAYOAR010000025.1:0-9659 GCA_964402105.1 uncultured Dehalococcoidales bacterium | reverse complement strand
TTGCCTCACCCCGGCATCAAGTGACCGCTGGGCGAGCAAGGCACCGACGATACTGGCGTGAGCTTTTTTGTTCTGGCCATCGAGCTTCTGGGTTATCTCCGGCTCTAATGTCGAGGCAGAGCATAAGGTGTGTCCGCGCTCATCGTCTATTACCTGAGCATAGATGTGGTCTAGGCTGCGAAAAACACAGAGGCGCGGACGCTCTGCCGTACCGCGGACGGTAGCTCTTAAGCGGGCGTGCCGGGCGATTCTAGCCTTCCTGCTATCTGCGGTAGTCATTACTTGGCTTTACCTCCTCCGACAGCCTTGCCAGCCTTGCCGGCTTTAAGCTTGATCCGCTCTCCTGTGTACCTGACCCCCTTGCCCTTGTAGGCATCGGGGGGGCGAATGCGGCGGATTTCGGCAGCGGTTTGGCCGACAAGTTCTTTATTGATGCCGATGACCTTGATGCCTGCGTTTTTTGCGTCAACATCAAAGTTGATGCCGGGACGGGGTTTGACGATAACGGGGTGGGAAAATCCCACGCGCAGTATCAAATTGGCGCCGTCTTTCTCGACGCGATAACCCACGCCAGAAACCTCCAGCCCTTTCTCGTAACCCTTGGTTACACCCTCGACCATGTTGGCCAGCAGGCTCCGGGTCAGCCCATGGAGAGCGCGGTGCTGCTTGGCATCAGATGGGCGACTGATGTTTAGGCGCCCATGGTCCAAGGCAACCGCCATCTCCGGATTCAATCGATATTGCAGTTCTCCTTTTGGGCCCTTGACGGTTATCTCGCCATCTTTGATAACAATAGATACCTGTGGCGGTACCTCAATGGGCATACGGCCTATTCTAGACATATCTTACCTCATGTTCCTTGCGGTTTTTTATTACCAGACGTAGCAGACCAGTTCGCCGCCAAGGTTCTGTTGCCAAGCCCGGTAGCTCGGCAGGATGCCGCCCGGTGTCGACACGATAGCAATACCCATGCCGCCGTAAACGCGCGGAATCTCGTTGCGGGTCACATAGACCCTGAGTCCTGGCTTGCTGACCCGCTTAAGCCCATTGATGAATGGACGATTGCGCTCACCATAGCGGAGGGTGAGTTTAAGCTTAAGCTGGGTTTTCGTGCCGGTTACCTCGTAATCGGTAATAAAACCCTCCTGTTTTAATATCTTGGCGATGCTGACCTTCATTTTTGAGGCTGGCATAAGCACGCTGTCGTGGCGAGCCAGCACAGCATTACGGATGCGGGTCAGCATATCGGCAATTGGATCACTAATGGCCATATTATACTCCTGAGTTAGTCATAAGCTGCGAATGGCGAGCCAGTGGCTTCTGCCCGCAGCTTAACTTATTTTACCAGCTTGATTTGCGCACGCCGGGTATCTGCCCGGAGAGGGCCAACTCCCGAAAACAGATACGGCAGAGGCCAAAGTGGCGGATAAATCCGCGCGAGCGGCCGCACTTGAGACAGCGGTTGTGTTGCCGCACTTTGTACTTCGGGGTGCGCTGGGACTTTAAGATTTCTGATAGCTTTGCCATATTTTTCCTTTAATATTTTAAGTTGGCGAACCTCAATTTCCAGCTTTGATTAAGCACCATCCTTGGCGAAAGGCATACCCAGGAGCTCAAGTAGCCGCCGGCCTTCTTCGTCGGTGCGAGCGGTGGTGACGATGGTGGCTTCCATTCCCCGGAGCTTGTCTACCTTCTCGAATTCTATCTCCGGGAACGACGTCTGCTCCTTGAAGCCCAAGGTATAATTGCCGCGCCCATCCCAAGCACTCGTTGGTACGCCGGCGAACTCGCGGATGCGGGGCAAAACGATGCTGATAAGCTTGTCCAGAAAGTCGTACATGCGCCGTCCGCGCAGGGTGACCTTGGTGCCGACCGTCGCTCCTTTGCGTAGTCCGAAAGCCGAGATGGATTTCTTTGAGCGGATAGAAATCGGGCGCTGGCCGGAAATAGCGGCAAGGTCGCCCATAGCGGCATCAACAGCCTTGGCGTTGGTGATGGCCTCACCCACGCCGATGTTGAGGACGACTTTGGTTAAGCGGGGCACCTGCATCACGTTCGCGTAACCCTGAGATTCCATTAAGGCCGGAACTACGTCCTGGCGGTATTTCTCCTGAAGCTTGGCCATGTTAGTCAATTACCTCCTGGCAGGCGCGACAATAGCGCACTTTCTTGCCATCTGCCAGTGTGCGCGAGGCAACGCGTGTTGGCTTGTCGCACTTGGCGCAGATAAGCATTACGTTAGAGATGTTTAGGGGGGCTTCTCTCTCGATAATGCCTGCTTGACGAACCTGACCGCGCGCACGGGCATGTTTTTTAATAAAGTTTGCGCCTTCGACAATAACCTTTTCTTCCTTGGGATAAGCGAAGCGCACCTTTCCCTTCTTGCCCCTATCCTTGCCGGCGATTACCAGCACCTGATCGTTTTTCTTAATCTTCATGACTATTATAATACCTCCGGTGCTAGGGAGAGGATCTTGGTAAAGTGTTTATCCCGAAGTTCGCGCGCCACGGGACCAAAGATGCGCGTTCCCTTGGGATTATTCTTGTCGGTTAGAATGACGGCGGCGTTGTCATCAAAGCGGATATACGAGCCGTCCGCACGGCGGTAGGGCTCGGCTACGCGCACGATGACGGCCTTGACAACCTCACCCTTTTTAACCGTTGCATCCGGTATGGATTTTTTTACAGCACATGTTACAACGTCGCCAACGCGCGCAAATTTGCGTCTGCTTGCGCCGGGTATTCCCACGCACATCACTTGGCGGGCACCGGTGTTGTCGGCGACCTTCATTCTTGTGAATTGTTTAATCATTAGCTTTTCCTTACAGTTAAACGACTTCTCCGGGCTTGATTTCGACAGCGGTGGCTTGAGCAAGAATCTCTGTTACGCGCCAGCGCTTTTCCTTTGATAGCGGGCGTGTTTCGACGATGCGCACGCGATCACCCGGTTTGCACTCGCCCTTCTCATCATGTGCTTTGTATTTTACCTCAAGGCGGTAGGTCTTGCGATATAGCTGATGCTGCTTCTGTTTCTCTACGGCCACGATGCATGTTTTGTTCATGCGAGCGCTCACTACCCGCCCAATCATTGTTTTGTGTTCAGTATTTGTCATTTATTGTTCCTTACTTGCTGCTCAACGCACGCTGCCGCTCCTCGGTCTTGATGCGAGCGATATCTTTTCTCACCTGGGGTATCTGGCGATGATTCTTGAGTTGCTTGGTGCTGGCCTTAAAGCGTAACTCAAACAGCTCCTTTTGTTTCTCGGTAAGCTTTTTAGGAAGCTCATTTTGGCTTAGGGCCTTGATTTCATTAGCTTTCAATGCCGGCGGCCTCCTTCTGGCTTATCTGTCCGATAGCCTCTTTGACCAAAAAGCGAGTTTCGAATGGAATCTTGCCTGCAGCCAGCCTCATGGCTTCTTTCGCTGCGCTTGCATCTACGCCTGCCAGCTCAAACAGGATACGCCCGCGGCGTATAACGGCCACCCAATGGTCGGGTGCGCCCTTGCCGCCACCCATACGGGTTTCAGCGGGTTTGCTGGTGACGGGTTTGTCGGGAAAGATGCGGATCCAAACCTTACCGCCGCGGCGGATGCTGCGGGTGATGGCGCGGCGAGCTGCCTCTATTTGGCGGGCAGTCATCCAGCCGGTACCAATAGCCTGAAGGCCATATTCGCCGAAAGCGATGGTCGCTCCGCTCTGGGTGGCACCGGATCGGCGCCCTTTATGGGTTTTTCTGAACTTTACGCGCTTTGGTTGTAACATTTATTTCCTCAAGCTGCTTAATACTACTCAGCGGCCTTCTTGGTCTTAGGCTTACTCTCTTTAAGATTGGTGACCTTTGCCCGGCTCGCTTTCGGTTTTGTCTCTTTTTTCTCTTCGGTGTCGACTTTAGCTACGGCAGCGGCTTCAGCCTCTGCTGCTGTCTTGCGCACGCGAGGACGCGATACTTTTTTGGGAGCTTCCTCGGCAGGCGGTGCTTCGGTTTTACCTGCCTGCTTGGTCTTGGTCTCTAATATGCCCTCTGCCTCGACCTTGCGCCGCGCGCGCGGCTTTTTTACTTCGGTATTTGCCGGTGGGGCAGTCTCTGCCTTGATTCCCTCTGGTTTTGCCGCAGATGGAGGGGTTTCGCTAATGATAGGAGCCTTGATTACCGGAGGCTCGGGGAAGACATCGCCGCGATATATCCAAACCTTAACGCCGATGCGTCCAAGAGTGGTGTGGGCTTCGGTAAATCCATAGTCGATATCCGCGCGCAGAGTTTGCAGGGGCACTCGGCCTTGGTGCATCATCTGGCGGCGGGCAATTTCCACCCCTCCCAAGCGGCCTGAGCAGATAATGCGCATGCCCTTGGCGCCGGCTTGCATGGTGCGGAAGATTGATTGTTTCATGGCACGGCGGTAGGCAACGCGGCGCTCCATCTGTTCAGCGATTGAGCGAGCCACCAGCATGGCGTCAAGCTCCGGCTGGCGAATTTCATTAACGTCAAGTTGCACCTTTTTACCGCTCAGTTGACTCTCTAAATATTGGCGCATCTCCTCAACGCGGCTGCCGCCGCGCCCGATGACGATGCCTGGGCGCGAGGTATGGATGGTTACACCGACACGATTAGCTTGGCGCTCAATCTCAATAAGCGAGATGCCAGCCTCGGGGTATTTCTTTCTGACAGCTTTGCGCAGCTTGACGTCCTCTAAGATGTTGTCTCGGTAGTGCTGCTCATCATACCATTTGGATTGCCAGTCTCGAATGATACCAATCCTGAAACTCATGGGGTGAACTTTGCGTCCCATTAAACCTCCTGCTCGGCCACAATAACAGTGATGTGGCTGGAGCGCTTTAAAATCCGGTCTGCCCGTCCGCGTGCCCGAGGCTGAAAGCGTCTGGCTGTCGGCGCTTCATCAGCGTAGACTTTGACGATTTTCAGATCATCTGGAGTCATTTGGAAATTGTTCTCGGCGTTGGCCGCTGCCGACTTGACTACCTTGGCCAGTAACTTTGCGGACGGGGAGGGGGCGAAGCTTAAAATTGTAAGCGCCTCGGCCACCGACTTATCCTTAATCAGTTCTATAATGAGTCTCAGCTTGCGTGCTGAAACCCCGGTATCCTTTGCGATAGCTTTTATTTCCATAATAGTTTCCCTTTAGTCACGTACGCCCGTGGTCTTTTCTACCTTGGTGGAATGGCCGCGGAAAGTGCGTGTTGGGGCGAACTCTCCCAAGCGGTGTCCGACCATATTTTCCGTAATGAAGATCGGCACGTGGCGACGGCCGTCGTGCACGCCTATATTAAGACCAACCATTTCCGGCAAGATGGTGGAATAGCGTGCCCAAGTTTTGATGACCACTTTCTTGCCCGAGCGGTTGACATCAGTCACTTTTCTCATCAGCTTCTCGCTGATGGCAGGACCTTTCTTAACTGATCTTGACATTGCCCTCTCCTATTTACCTCTGCGCTTTACAATGAACTTATCAGAAGCCTTGGGTCGGCGAGTTTTGTATCCCAAGGCCGGTTTGCCCCAAGGCGTTTTTGGTCCGGGCATACCGACCGGTGAGCGGCCTTCGCCGCCGCCGTGAGGATGATCGCGCGGGGTCATGGCTGTGCCGCGCACTTGTGGCCGCCAGCCCTTGAGGCGGCGACGCCCGGCCTTGCCAAGCTTGACGTTCTGATGATCTATATTGCCTACCTGGCCGACGGTTGCAGTACACTCACCGCGCACTCGCCGCATTTCGCCGGAAGGCAAGCGCAGGAGTACATAATCGCCCTCTTTGGCCATGAGCTGCGCAGAGTTGCCGGCACTGCGGGCGATACGTCCGCCGCGGCCTTTTTCCATCTCAATATTATGTATCAGAGTACCGGTGGGCATGAGCTTCATGGGTAATACGTTTCCAGCTTTGAGTTCGGCATCATCGCTGGTTTTAATCACGTCGTCTACGTTAAGGCCGAGGGGGGCTAAGATATAACGCTTGTCGCCGTCTTTAAAATAAATTAGCGCGATGTTGGCAGAGCGGTTGGGGTCATATTCAATGGCCGCAACTCGTCCCGGCACATCGAGTTTGTTGCGCTTGAAATCTATTATACGCAGGTTGCGCTTGGCACCGCCGCCGCGGTGGCGCACGGTGACTCGCCCTTGGACGTTGCGCCCAGCCCGTTTGCGCTGTGATGTGATGAGCGACTTTTCGGGACGCTCCTTGGTAATTTCCTCGCCGGCGAGACTGGTCATCCCGCGTCGTCCGGGAGAAGTTGGGCGATAAACCTTAATAGCCATGGCTTGTCCTTCCGTAAAGCTCTGAGAGATCACTCTTTAGAGCTGGTTTATTAAATACCTTCAAACAACTCAATTTTGTCGCCTGGTTTGAGGCTGACAATAGCTTTTTTCCAAGATGGGGCGGTGGTGTAGCCGCTCCTGATGCGCTTAGTCTTGCCTCTTACACTCTGTACATTGACTGCCGTGACACCAACCTTAAAAGCCTGCTCGACCGCTACTTTTATTTGATGCTTGGTAGCGTGCGAGGAAACCTCAAATGAGTATTTCCCATCTGCCTGCAAGCCGGTGCTCTTCTCGGTAATAAGGGGCCGGCGCAGGACATCGTAAGTGCTAATCGCTTTCATTGGCAGAATCTCCTCCCCACAGCGTTTCAATCTCGCGCAATGCCTGCTCGGTCATGATTAGTTTATTACAGGCTAACATATCGACTACATTAAGCTGCACAGCCGGCATAGTTTTTACCAAAGGCAGGTTGCGTGCCGAGATGGCGGCTGACCCTTGGTTGGCGGTAAGGGCAAGGACGGTATTCCTTTCTGCCCCCAAAGCCTTTAGTATAGCGGCCATATCGCGAGTGCGAGGGGCTTCGAAGTCGAGTGCGTCGAGTATCACCATCGCATCGTCTGCCACCTTGCTTGAGAGAACGCAGCGGATGGCCTGACGGCGCATCTTTTTGGGCAGAGATTGAGAGTACTCGCGAGGGTGTGGCCCAAATATAGTCCCCCCGCCGCGCCGCAGGCCGCTCTTGGCGGAGCCGGCGCGAGCCTTGCCGGTGTGCTTTTGCCGGTACAGTTTTTTGGTGGAGCCGATGACCTCGGAACGAGTCTTGGCATCCGACGTGCCTTGGCGTGCGTTGGCTTGCTGGATTACCATTGCCTGGTGTACCAAGGCCTCATTCAGCGGTTGTCCGAAGACTACCTCGCTGACTTCAATCTTTCTCAGAACCTCGCCCGAGCGGTTGTAGACTGATATTTTCACTTTGCGCCCCTTGTGGTCTTGCCGATCAGTACCAGCCCGTTATTGGCGCCCGGTACGGCTCCTTTGACCATAATGATATTGCGGCTGACATCTGTTTTAAATATCTCCAGTCCGCGCATGGTGACCCGGGAAGCTCCCATGTGGCCTGCCATGGGTTTGCCCTTGAGAACGCGGCCCGGGGTAGTGGTAGAGCCGATGGAGCCTGGGGCGCGGTTGCGGTCGGTTTGGCCGTGTGTTTTTGGTCCGCCGCGGAAGTGGTGGCGTTTTACTACGCCGGCAAAGCCGCGGCCCTTGGAAATGCCGGTGACTTTTATTTTATCGCCTGGGGCGAACAGGCTGGCATCTACGATATCTCCTACCTTAACACCATCGGTGTTTTCCAGCCGGAATTCGCGCAGATATTTAAAATTGCCCAAACCCTTCATGTGGCCCTTGCAGGCGGAAGTGAGCTTTTTGGCCTCGCCGAAGCCGAGTTGGGCGGCGTTATAGCCGTCGGTATCGGCGGTTTTAACCTGCACTACAGTGCAGGGGCCGACTTCAATGAGTGTGACGGCTTCAGCTTCGCCGCTGTCGCTGAAGAGCTGAGTCATACCTTTCTTGCGTCCGATGATTCCTTGTATCATTGCTGTCCTAACCTTACTTTAAATAAGTCTGATCTGCTTGTATTAATTTTACGACTTGATATCTATCCCCACGCCCGACGGCAGGTTAAGGCTGGTGAGCGCGTCGATGGTTTTGGAGGTGGTCTCCACAATATCAATCAGGCGCTTGTGGGTGCGGATTTCAAATTGCTCCTGCGAGTCTTTGTCTATGAAAGACGAGCGGATAACACTCAGTTTCTTGATACGTGTCGGCAGTGGCACTGGTCCTGTCACAACAGCTCCAGTCTTTTCCAGTGCTTCCACGATCTGGCGCGCCGCCTGATCCAATATGCGGTGGTCGAATCCCTTGAGCTTGATACGGATTGTTTGTTTCGTTGCCATACATCACCCTTTTAGTTTTAAGCTGCGAGCTTTTGGTTTTGAGTTAACGATTGGGACATAGGGGTGCGGTAACTCGTAACTTGCCGCTCGGAACTTGTACCTATACTATTTGCTTCCTGTTGCCTCCGCCATTAAGTCCTCTGCCAAATCAGTGGGCAGGGGCTGGTATTGATAGAACTCCAGAGAATAGGTGGCTCGCCCCTGGGTCATAGAGCGCAAGTCCGTGGCGTAGCCAAAAGTGCGGGACAGCGGGATGATGCCATGAACTGTAGCGGTGTCGCCGCGCGTTTCAATGGCTTCAACTCGTCCCCGCCGAGCTGAGAGATCACCGATGACATCGCCCATGAACTGTTCGGGCGTAACTATTTCTATCTTCATAACGGGTTCTAGGACCGTGGACTTGCCGTGCGAGAGGGCGTTTTTCAAGGCCAGTGAGCCCGCCATTTTGAAAGCCATGTCGGATGAATCGACCTCATGGTAAGTGCCGTCGCAGATGACGACTTTGATGTCTACCACGGGATAACCTGCCAGTCCGCCGGTTTCAGCGGCTTCGCGAATACCCTGCATAGCCGCTCTGACATATTCGCGCGGGATGGCACCGCCGCGCACGGCATCTATCAGCTCTATGCCTTTGCCGGCCTCATTTGGAGAAAACTCTGCCGTTACATGCCCATACTGGCCGCGCCCGCCGCTTTGGCGTACGAAACGGCCGTCTACTTTGGCAGGGGCAGAAAGAGTCTCTTTATATGCTACCTTGGGGCGTCCAACATTGGCCCCAACCTTGTATTCCGACAGAAGACGATTGACTAGCACATCAACGTGCAGCTCGCCCATACCGGAAATGACTGTCTGGCCGGTTTCTTCGTTGAAAGTTACCTTGAAAGTGGGATCTTCCTCTGAAAGTTTGGTAAGACCATCTATCATCTTGTCGCGGTCAGCGCGCGTCTTGGGCTCGATTGCGACAGAAAGAACGGGCTCGGGGAATCGGATGGATTCCAGCAGAATAGGCTGCTCTTGAGGACAAAGGGTGTCGCCGGTAAAAGTTTCTTTAAGGCCCATGGCAGCAACGATAGTGCCGGCGCCAGACTCAGTAATCTCCTCGTGGTGGTTGGCATGCATTATGAGCAGCCGCCCGATGCGCTCTTTTCCGTTTCGGGTAGAGTTGAAGATGCTGGCTCCGGCGCTGATAGTGCCGGAGTAAATGCGCAGGTAGACCAAGCGGCCTACGAAGGGGTCGGCTACAATCTTGAAAGCTAGTGCTGAAAATGGGGCATCATCGCTTATGGGGCGGACGACTTTATCGCCGGTTTTGGCTGAAACTGCCACGATCGGCGGCATATCAAGGGGAGATGGCAGGTAGTCCACAACTCCGTCTAATAGGGGCTGTACGCCCTTGTTCTTTAGGGAAGAGCCACAGAATATCGGAATGCCCTTGCCA
>CAYOAR010000024.1:0-2746 GCA_964402105.1 uncultured Dehalococcoidales bacterium | reverse complement strand
CCCCTGTTATGGCGTAAAATCCGCCGCGGCCTCTCAGCAGGAAGGGTGCAGTCGGTAGCAGTGAAGATCGTGGTTGACCGCGAGCGCGAGATCAGGGCTTTCACACCGCAAGAGTATTGGACAATTGAAGCCGAGCTAAAGAAATCCGAAGGAACCGGCTCAAGCTTCCGAGCTTCCTTGGTGGGGCTTACAACAGGCGGCAAGGCTAACATCCCTGATAAAAAGGCCGCAGATGCCATGCTTGAGGAACTCAAAGGTGCCTCCTACACCGTTCTTAAGGTGACAACGAAGGACTCACAGCGCTCACCGGCCCCCCCATTCATTACCAGCACCCTGCAGCAAGAGGCATGGCGTCGCTATCGTTTCGCCGCCAAGAAGACAATGATGCTGGCGCAGCAGCTCTACGAAGGCATAAGCTTAGGCGGTGAGGGCGAGGGTGGACTTATCACCTATATGCGTACCGATTCCACTCATGTAGCCAAAGAAGCATTAGCGGAAACGCGCGCATACATCAGTGAAAAATACGGCACCGGCTACTTACCCGAGCGCGCCCGGGTCTTTTCCCGCCAAGCAAAGGGTGCTCAGGAAGCCCATGAGGCCATCCGCCCTACTCGCATCAGGCGCGAGCCCGCCGCCGTGAAATCTTATCTTTCCAACGATCAGTTCCGGCTTTACCAGCTCATCTGGCAGCGCATGATTGCCAGCCAGATGGCAAATGCCATCTTCGAGAATACGGCTGCAGACATCCAAGCCAAACCCAAAACAGCAAATAACCGCTACCTATTTCATGCCGCTTGCTCGGTCAACACCTTTCCCGGTTTCATTGCCCTCTACGCCGAGCAGAAAGACGATGACGACGAGAAAAAACCCCACCCCCAGTTGCCTCAGCTAGCTAAGGGTGACGGACTGGCACTTCTTGAACTTATCCCAGAGCAAAACTTCACCAAGCCAGCTCCCCGCTATACCGAGGCCACCCTTATCAAAATGCTGGAGCATAACGGCATCGGCCGTCCTTCAACCTATGCTCCCATTCTGTCCACCATCCAAGATCGCGAGTATGTGATCAAGGAGCAAGGTGCCTTTAAACCGACGGAACTTGGGGAGCTAGTCACCGACCTCTTGGTGAATAATTTCGCCGACATCGTAAACATAGACTATACCGCCCGGATCGAGGGTGAACTGGATAAAATCGTAAGCGAGAATGAGGACTGGATAAAAGTCGTACGCGGTTTCTACGAGCCCCTGAAGGTTAATCTAGACAAAGCCGCAGAAAGCATTGAGAAGATTGAAATCGCCCCCGAGGTCTCGGACGAACCATGCCCCCAATGCAACAAAGAGAAACTTCTGATAAAACTAGGGCGCTATGGTAGATATATGGAGTGCCCCGCCTGCACTTTCCGCCAGTCTTTCCGCATCCCAACGCACACCCCCTGCCCCAACTGCCCAGAGCATGGCGAGCTTGTGGGGCGCTACAGCAAGAAAGGTAAGCTTTTCTACGGTTGCGACAAGTTCCCTAAGCACAAGTTTGCCATAAACTTTCTCCCGCTCCCGGAACCATGCCCAAAGTGCGGCGGGCTGCTCATGAACACAGGAAAGTCCGTGCGTTGTCATAAATGCAAGTACAGGCGCGAAAAGTCTCCCGATTCCACCCCTGTACAAAGCAAAACAGCTTCGCCTACCCGCAAAGCATCGCTCTCGCCAAAGAAGGTTTCGAAACCCGTGGCAACAAAGACTACTAAGGGTAAACTCCAACCTTCTAAGACAGCGTCATCCGCCAAGCCCGCGCGGAGCAGGAAAGGATAGCGGGTCCGTTATGTCAGATGCCTTCGATAGCTATCTCAACCGCTATCTGGGTTACTTGATGGCCGAAAGGCATGCTTCTCCTTATACCGTGCGCAATTACCGAACCGACATTTGGGGCAACACCAAAGGCCCCGAAAAAGGTTTCTTCCAGTTCCTTAGGCTGCGCGGCATATCATCACTTGAGGCTGTAGACAAACGTCTGCTGCGTGAGTTCTTGAGTTATCTCTTGGATCAGGGAATCGCCAAAGTCTCTCTCTCGCGCAAGCTTTCAGCTATTCGCTCATTCTACCGTTATCTCCTGCGCGAAGAGCTACTCACCCGCAACCCCATTGAGGAAGCCGCATCACCGAAGCTTGATAAACATCTGCCTGACTTCCTCTCCGCCGCCGAGATAGACCGCCTCTTAAGCTGCCCCGATGCATCCACTCCTCAAGGCCAGCGCGACCGCGCTATCATGGAGCTTATTTACGCAGCCGGTCTGCGGGTAAGCGAGGTCACCAGCCTCAACAAGCTGAGTGCCGATCTTGACGATCGCACCCTGCGCGTCCTGGGTAAAGGTAACCGGGAGCGGGTGGTGATAATGGGACGCCCGGCGGCCAAGGCGCTCGCCATCTATCTCCAAGAAGCCCGCCCCAAACTTGTAAGCAAAAAAACCGGGCAGGCACTGTTTATCAACTACGGAGGAAATAGGCTTACTCCGCGTTGGGTGCAAAAATTAGTCATGAAGTACGCCGCGGCGGCGGGGTTGGAGAAAAAAGTTCATCCTCATCTTCTGCGTCACACTTTCGCCACCCACCTCCTTGATGGCGGGGCCGATCTTAGAGTCGTACAAGAACTGTTAGGTCATTCCAACCTCGCCACAACTCAAATATATACCCATGTCACTCAAGCCCAAGCTCGTAAGGTATATCTAGCCTCGCACCCCATGGCCAGAGCGGAGGGA
>CAYOAR010000023.1:0-2730 GCA_964402105.1 uncultured Dehalococcoidales bacterium | reverse complement strand
CACCATATGCCACCTCTGGTGGCAGGGGGCTGGCCTCACCCCAACATGTGACTTATCCAGATTAAGAATACCGCCAAGCGCATGGCAATCTCTAAGCGCACATCACCAAAAACACTTTTTAATTATCCACATTGAGCGATGCCATGGCTTGATTATTGCCGATGACGACTACCTGAAGTCGTCGTAGACTTCCATGTCATAGGCGAACGGCACGTCCCAGTCCTCGGGAGGAATAAATAAGGGCTGAAATAATGGCACGAACTCGGTCTGCTGCTCCACTTTGAAAGCACTGTTTTTCATAGCAGAAACGAAGGGTAGTGAGTTCAGCGCAACCTTAGCTGTGCCGTCACAAGCTTTGCAAGGTACTCCGCCAGCTACTACCCTGGCATCTACTTTAACTGTCTGGGGATCATCTACATTTGTCTGAAAGTAGACGCTGTAAACACCTCCCACCTGCTTCCCTGCCGGCACGTTAACCAAAATATACTGATTGGCAAGTACATACCCATTCCTGTAGTCTACCAGCACCAAATTAACATAACCGGTGGCATCCACATCTGAGCGGTTGGTGAGGGTGAGAGTGATGTCGGTTGGATAAATACGGTAAATACCGCACCAAGCCAGATATACCCCACTTGCGGTGGCTTTGATATCAGTGACGCTTACCCAGCGCATGTTGTTGGTGTATATGTCTCCTTCTGCTTGGCATACCGGGCAGGGCACTTGCACTGCGGCGCTTGCTACCAAGAGCGGCACCAAAGTAAAGAAAGCGAGGAATTTCTTCTGAAATTTGAACTTGCTTAGCTTTAACACATTAGCCTCCTCTCAGTTCTTACGTGGCTTACTATCATTATATCACACCATAGTTTTGGTGGGGATAAAAGTATGACGGGGGAGGGTTTCCCCTCCCCCGTCATCAGATTAAGATGGATGCTAGGTTTAGTACTAAGCGAGAGCCAATAAAGCCCGCTTAATCATGGTCTTGGTTATCTGGAGCTTGTAGTTGTTCTGGGGCAGGCTCGTAACCCCGGCTGCCGTTGCTACAGCTGCTTCTCCTGCGGCGGTGGCATTGGCAGTATTGATAGCTTTGCCGGTAATCGAGGTTTGGGCTTGGGTGGCAACGCGTGGTGAGTTGAATACGCCGCCCAGCACGATGCTGGCGGCGGTAACGTTGCCGCCGGAGATGGTGGCTACCGCAGCCACACTTACCAGCGGGAAGTCGATGGCCTTGCGGAAAGCGAATTTCTTGTAAGTACTCTTAGTACCAGAGGCTGGTGCAGGCACTTGTATCTCGGTCACAATCTCATCCGCTGCCAAGTTGTTGATCTGCTCGCGTCGGGCATCTGTCACGTTGGGCATGCCGAAGAAATCGGCGGCATTCCAGCCCGCGCTGTTCTTGTTGGTGATGATTTTGGCACCAAGAGCAACGAGAGCAACAGCCGTATCTGATGGGCAGACGGCGAAACAGGCGTTGGTGGGGCCATAGATGGAGTGGAAGCGATTGAAACCTTGGAGGGCATAACAGGTGCCAGTGGAAACTTTTCTCAAACAAGGGAAGTCGTTGAACTCGTTGCGGTAGTAAATACAGCGCGGCTTTTGGCATATGTTGCCGCCGATGGTGCCCAAGTTACGAAGCTCTGGGCTACCAACAGCGAGAGCAGCCTCAGCTAGTGCGGTGTATTTGCCTTTGACAATGGTGTTGGAGGCGATATCGGAGAGAGTGGCGAGGGCTCCGATTCTAAGGGTATTTCCTTCTTCCCGAATCGTACGTGGCAGGTCGGATGCCGTCTTGATATTGACGACGGTTTCCGGGAGGTTGGGTGAAATCATGCCTTTCAGCGAGCTTGTAAGGTCAGTGCCCCCGGCGATAACCTGAGCTTTGCCTTTGGCTAAGACACTGGCTGCATTGGCGACGTTGGTTGCGTTAACATGCGTAAACTTATTCATCTCTATCCTCCTAAGTTGCCTTGCCCAGGGCTTTCAGCACTCTATCCGGATTGCAGGCACCGCGGTCGGGATCAACCCATACGCCGGTGGCGTTGTAAATGGCGGAAAGGATGCAGGCGTAGCTGGTAACGCACGGTTCGCCGATTCCGTGAGCACCAAACGGAGCGGAGGCATCATCGCCTTCAACGGGATGGAAGCTGTAACGGCTGGTGTCGATGTCCATGGTGGTCGGAAGCTGAGCCTCAGTGAACTGGCTACTGAGGACGGCTCCGGTTGCCCAGTCATAGATGGTGCCATAGTAGAGGGCTTGGCAGATTTGAAGCTCGGTGCCTGAGTAGTGCTGGCTCATCGCCCCTTCATAGAAGATGATGCGGCCGCAGCCGGCAGAATTCCAGTGACCCAAGATTTCAACCTCACCGGTCTCCGGGTCAACAGCAACTTCGCAGACAGCGGCACCAGCGGTATTGGCGTTTACTGGTGTACCAACGGGACGGCCGAACAGGGGGCGTTGCAGCCCGCCGCCGCCCGTGCCGCCGCCCGCCGCCGCCCAGCCGGTACCATAGCCAGCGATGGGTGGGGTTCCGTTCATAGCTGCGCGGAAAGTGAGGGTCTTGGTGGGGTCTTTTTTATAGAAGATTACGCTGTCTTTAGCGTCAAGATCGTCTACTGTAATTCCGGGAATCTCTTGCGGGGTAAAGCCGGTTTTGGTGATGGCAGCGGCGAAGAGTTTGGCACGGCAATCGCGTGCGGCACTTACAAAAGCCGAGCCGCCGGCGCCGGTGA
>CAYOAR010000022.1:0-3456 GCA_964402105.1 uncultured Dehalococcoidales bacterium | reverse complement strand
CCCCAGCGTCTTGCGCGCGCAACGGACAACTTCATAACTTACGCTTGATCCGTTAAAATTAAGCTCGGGCATATCTCATTTCTCTGGCAGCCAAATCATGAGTTGCGATTAAAACCGGCTTAATTAGTAAAGGCATGGTCTTGACCGAAACGGATGATATCACAGTGCGCACTCCCCAGCCAACCAAGCCTATCTCGCCATGCCGGAAAAACAGACGTATGCTAGAATTACTCGGAAGTTTAGCTCACTTCTAAAACCCGAGGAGGTGTAATATGAGTCGTTTAGGTGATGCATTACGCAAAGCTTTGCACACTACCCCACCCGCCATGGGCTTCCGCCCAACAGCACCCACCAAGCCTCATATGGCTCTGATTGGCGTCTTTAGCGAAATCCCGGGCACAGCAGTTTGGATACAAGGAGCCGATGCCGTCATATTCGACGCCAGCCTTAAGCCCAAGGAACTAAAAAGCTTCGCCAAAAATATGTCCGTTCCCTGGGGCATCTTGTTAGACGGCTCGTCCTCCCGCCTGGCAGAGGCTGCGTCGGCTGACTTCGTGGTCTTTGACCCTAATAAAACAGGGCTTGAAATTATTTCTAACGATGATTTAGGCAAAATCATCGTCATCGAACCGTCTTGTGACAATTCCCTTCTGCATGGTATCGGCGAGTTACCGGTAGAAGCAGTCTACCTTAAGCGCGCACCGTTGGATGTTTTTACTTGGCTTGATCTTATGCAGTGCCGCCGCCTAGCCGATCTTATCACCAAGCCCCTGCTCATCCCAATAGCGCAGGATACACCCCCGGCGCATCTGAAAGCTCTCTGGGAGGCCGGCGCGGATGGGGTGGTAGTCGCTGCAACAGAGGAAAGCTCACTGAAGGACATGCGCCGAAGTATTGATGGACTCAACCTCCCCCCTCGGCGGAAGTGGCTTCGGGCACGTCCCCTAGTGCCTCTGATGGCCCATATGTCACCCCCTGCCCAACACGATGAGGGTGATGAGGATGATGAGTAAGCAAGCCATCACGCGATGGCTCATTTAAAGAGAAACAGCTGTGACGTTGCAGGGGAACGCAACTGCTCGGCAACAATAGTGCTGCCTGCTTAGCAAACTAGGAAGTCAACACGTCAAGGCCATTAGCCTTGACGTGCGTATCAGCTACTGTGAATAAACAGGCTGGGAACCTTTCGCTGTTTTATGTCTAGCCCTAGCAGCTGCCCCTGAGCTGCCAATACTTACCCTCGGTTACGATGGAGGGAGCGATAACCATCTCTGCCTGGTGCATTTCGGCGATGGTTGCCGCACCGCAGACCCCCATGGCAGTGCGCAGAGCCCCTACCAAGTTTTGGGCACCGTGAGTATTTGAGGTTGGACCGAAGAGTATCTGCTCTAGAGTACCTGTTGTTCCCACCTTTATGCGAGTGCCGCGCGGTAAAGCAGCATGTGGGGTCGCCATCCCCCAGTGATAACCATGACCCGGTGATTCTTCAGCTTGAGCGAAGATGGAACCGATCATGACGGCATCAGCTCCAGCGGCGATAGCCTTGCAGATATCGCCCCCCTTGCGGAAACCGCCGTCAGTAATGACAGGCACATATCGGTTGGACTCCCGGAAATAATCATCGCGCGCTAAGGCACAATCCATTGTAGCCGTAATCTGAGGCACCCCGATACCCAACACCTCACGCGAGGTACAAGCCGCACCGGGACCGACACCAACCAGTATCCCGGCAATGCCTGTGCGCATAAGAGCCAAGCAAGCAGAATAACTGACGCAGTTGCCCACCACCACGGGGATAGGAACCTGTGCTGCCAATTCCTCAAAGATAAGCCCTTTCGCACTCCGCGAGATATGCCGAGCGGATGTGACTGTTGAGGCTACCACCAAAATGTCCGCCCCGGCGTCCACAATAGTCGATACCAGCCGCTTGGTATTAGCTGGAACTACAGACACGGCGGCAATCGCCCCCGCCTTCTTAATAGCCTGAATGCGCTCAGTCACCAGATCCTCGCGGATGGGCTGGGAATAAATCTTTTGCATGAGAGCTGTAACTTCCTCGGCGGGAGAACGCGCAATCTCGGCCAGAACATCTTCCGGCCGGTCATAGCGACACTGCACCCCGTCAAGGTTCATGACCGCAAGCCCGCCTTTTCGGGACATAGTAATGGCAAACGACGGGTCGGTCACACCATCCATGGCCGAAGCTATGATGGGGATAGGAAATTCAATGTTTCCAATCTTGAAACTGACGTCTGTCTGCTCAGGATTGATGGTCACATCGCCCGGAACGATGGCGACATCATCAAAGCCATAAGTCTGTCTCAATTCGCGAAAGTTGGGCTTCGTCATAGAAAGTCTCCTTTAAACTAGGAAATATAACAGAGCGCATAGCCCCAGTCAAGAATAATCAGGCAGCGGCTGGCCGCGTTAGTCTTGAAAATTATCGCTGCAGGCTTTGGTACCAACAGACAAGGCCGCATTCATTGTTTATGACTTTATTCTCACTAATTGGCACGTCGTGCCCTACACATCTACGCTCGCCATTCCTTTAATCTCGTCTATTTTTGAAAGCAGAGCACACTCGCCGTTCTGGGGGCTATCCAAAATGTTGCCACATCTTAGCTTTTGAAACAGCGGGGATTGAAGAACATTGAGCAGAGAGTTATCTATTATGCTTGTATCGGAAAATGGAATAAAATTGCATGGCTCGGCATCACCTTGGGCATTGATATGGAAAAACCCTTTGCCTGCCGCAAGACAACCGCCTGATTTATACTCAAGACTTGGAAAACCAGCAAAAATCGTTGAACGAAATCTTTTCTTAAACCGTTCGAGACTCTTGATAAGCTGGCTGCGCTGTACGTCATCAAGCTTCAAGCCCTGATCATTCTGATCTACCGCTTCAAATTCTACAAAATTGAAATAGCAGCAACCCTTGTCGATCAACTTTGTAATAAACTCATCGGACGTTACTATCTCCACATTTTTCGAAGTCACAGTCACAGAAACCGCTTGGAACATTGATTTCTTCTTCAATTCGTCCATTTTTTCGGTGATACAGGCATATACCCCTTCGCCACGCCGCGCGTCGGTTTCCAGCTCATTCCCTTCCAGCGAAAAGTAAATCTGTACATGCTTAAACCGGCGAAGAGCCCGAATATCATTCTGATTTAACAAGGTGGCGTTCGTATAAACCGTAAAGCTTATATTTTTAAATTTGGTACAGAGGTCTACAACATCCCTGCGTAGAAACGGTTCCCCTCCGGCGATCATGATCAATCCTATACCAAGCTCATCCGCCTCTAAAAACACCTTTTCAAAATCCTTGAGGCGCATTTCAGCCTGACTAGACCTTTCCGAGTTAGCAGCCTTGGAATAGCATCCGGTGCAGCGCAGGTTGCAAGCTTTCGTTATGCTCATGATTAAAAATGGCGGGACATGAATGCCTTTTTTTAG
>CAYOAR010000021.1:0-3589 GCA_964402105.1 uncultured Dehalococcoidales bacterium | reverse complement strand
TTTTCCTTACCGATGTCGCCGGCATACGCGGCGCAGACGGAGAGATTATCGCCAAGCTCAGCCCCTCCGGAGCACAAGAACTCCTTGCAAACGGGGTCGCCTCCGGCGGCATGGTTCCCAAGTTAAAATCCTGCCTTGCCGCCGCCATGGCAGGGGTGAACTGCTTCATTGTGGACGGACGCCGTCCCCATGCCCTTGCCGAGGCGGTTGCCGGTGTAGCAACGGGCACCACGGTATCCCCCGGGAAATAACCGGGGACTTACGGATCATTTTTATGTTAATTCATCAGGAGAACTGACATGGACTGGATGGAACTTGAGCAAAAGTACTATATGCCGGTCTTCGACCGCTTGCCGGTAACTTTCGTGCGGGGGCAAGGCATGCATCTTTGGGATGACCGAGGACGCCGCTATCTGGATTTCGTAGCCGGCAGCGCTGTCTTGAGTCTTGGGCACTGCCATCCGGTGTTGGTTAAGGCTATTAAGTCCCAGGTGGAAACCCTCGTCCATACCACCAACATCTTCTACACCATCCCCCAACTCCAACTGGCTGAGCTTTTGATGAAGCACAGTGCCTTTCAAAAGGTCTTTTTCTGCAACAGCGGAGCCGAGGCTGCCGAGGCTGCCGTCAAACTTGCCCGCCGCTATGGGCACCTGCACTTGGGCGGCGCCTTTGAGGTCATCACCGCCATCGGTTCGTTCCACGGACGCACCTTGGCAATGGTGGCTGCCTCGGGACAGGAAAAATTCCAAAAGCCATATGCCCCGCTGCCTGCGGGCTTTGTCAATGTTGCCTATGATGATATTGAGGCTATCAAGGCGGCTACCACCTCCCGCACCTGTGCCGTAATGCTGGAACCTGTGCAGGGCGAGGGCGGGGTCAATGTCCCTCAGCCAGACTACCTGCAAAAAGTGCGCGCTTGGTGCGATGAAAAGGGGTTGCTTTTTATATTGGATGAGATCCAAACAGGCATCGCCCGCACCGGAAGCCTCTTTGCCTATGAGCACTCCGGGGCGATACCGGATGTCATCGCGCTGGCCAAGGGTCTGGCCTCAGGGGTACCCATCGGTGCCATATTGGCAACCGACAAAGCCTCGGTTTTCGCCTTAGGCGAGCACGGCTCAACCTTCGGCGGCAACCCCCTTGCCTGTGCCGCAGGCCAGGCCGTGCTGGACTACGTCATTACCCACAACCTAGCCGGTCACGCTCGGGATATGGGTGCTCTCCTCTTCGCCGGATTAGAGAAACTTAAAAGCGAGTTCGGCTTTGTTACTCAGGTGCGCGGACGCGGGCTTCTGCTCGCTATGGAGTTCGACCGCGAATGTGCCCAGCAAGTTGTCAGAGCTTGTTTGGACAGAGGGCTGCTTGTTAACAAGGTAAGGCCTAACGCCATCAGACTCATGCCGCCCCTTATTCTCACCCGAGATGACATTGCCAGTGCCCTTGAGATCATTGGAGATGTTTTAAAACAAACGGCGGCCTCATAGGGCAGCACCGATGACACTGCGCACCCCCGCCCTAATTTGTGATGCCGAGCGTAACTGCACCCCACTCGGCGGTGCCGAATTGGCCAAGGTGCCGCCCGAGGTACTGCGCGATGCCCAGGGTGTTGCCAAAACATATTATGGGCGTAGCGCAGGCAAGGCGGCTATCCTTGTGGATCAGATGGTTTCCCTCTATCTGCTCACAGAAGCAGCTGACGTCTCTGTCATCTTCAATCCGGGAGGCTGGGGCTGGGCATTACTGTCCCAAATGCCCCTCTGGGCAACTATCCTGGCTGGCATGAAAGGCGTATTAGAGAAGGCCGGGCAGAGGATGACCACTTTAAACTATCTTCGCTCCCCCCGCAGCCTACTAGGCCGCCTCAGTGAGGTCGATGCCCTTACAAAGCTTTCCCGCGCTAAGGGACGCGAACTTGCGGCACGAGTAGGGCACCTCACCCGGCACCGCCCCCTCCTTAAAGTAATTCTCGCTGGCGAGAGCAACGGGGCTGCCATGGCTGAGGATGCCGCGCGCTTACTGCGTGATAACCCCCGCGTCTTTTCCATCCAAACCGGCACCCCTTTCTGGGCTCCGAGCAAACCCCACCCGCGCACTCTGATTATCAATCACAACGGCGTGGAGCCAGATTCTTTTAGCAGCGGCAATATCCGGCGCTGGACCGAGGCAAACATCAAGGCACTCTTCGGGCGCTATAAAAGTAGCCAAGGGAACATCTTGTTCCACATCAGTGCTCCAGGCCACGTGTATAGCTGGGAATATCTCGTTGTGCAAAAAAAGATAACGGATTTTCTGCTGCGAACAGTTATCCGGGGGGAGGCTCAGGATTAAACTCTGCCCAAAACAAGTAGCCCGCCGTCTTGGGCGAGCTAATAACCAAGGAGGGTTTCCAGTTTTTGGATTAACTGACAGGCCGCTGATATGGCTAGGCCGGTGCCTGAACTACTTTGCGGATTGTGCGCAGGCACCTGGTGCAAAGGCTGAGGCGCACCTCTTTGCCATCGAAAGCGAACTTGGCTGTCTGAATGTTGGCAATCCAGCGGCGGTTGGTGCGCCGCTTAGAGTGACTCACGTTATGCCCAAATTGTCCGGATTTATCGCAACCATCGCATCTCATAATTAAGGATAATCTCCTTTGACTAGCTACCTGTTTTAGTGTAGAATGCCCACTTTGGATGCCATTATGCTATCATACTTCCCCATTTGTTGACAAGCCCGGCAAGCGAAAAGGGATAAAACTTATGAAATCGACCAGCTGCATTACCGGCCAAGACTTCCGCGAAATGTTTGCCGCGGCCACCTCTTGGCTTGAAAAGAACGCCTCCGAAATTGATGCGCTTAATGTTTTCCCCGTACCTGACGGCGACACCGGTACCAATATGCTCCTCACTATGCGCTCCACCGTCGAAGAAGCCTATAAAACAAGTGACACTAGCATTTCGGCTGTTTCTCGAGCCATGTCCACCGGGGCAATGATGGGAGCGCGCGGCAACTCAGGGGTAATTCTCTCTCAGATATGGAGCGGTATTGCCAAAGGATTAGCAGGCAAAGACACCGCAAGCGGAGCGGATATCGCCGAAGCTCTCTCGCAAGCTGCCCAAGTAGCCTACAAAGGCCTAAGCAATCCCGTCGAAGGCACTATTCTGACCGTAATTAAAGACTCCGCCCGAGCCGCCCTAAACCAAGCAAGCCAAAGCGGTGCCGACGTAACCTCAGTTATGGAAACAGCTGTTTGCGCCGCCTCGGAGTCAGTTGCCAACACTCCTACCATCCTCCCCGTGCTCAAGGATGCAGGAGTGGTGGATGCCGGAGGCCAAGGTCTGTTCACCATTCTAGATGGGGCTCTGCGCTACCTGCGGGGGGAGGCCGAGGCTATGCAGTTCCATAAGCCCCAAATCGTAACGAGCAAGGTCCCTCTCGCTTCTAAGACGGTAATCATCCATGAAAGCGGCGAAGAGGACGAGATACCATTCGGATATTGCACCGAATTTTTGCTAAAGGGGCAGGAATTGGATCCGGACGATCTGCGCAAGCAGCTCGAGAAACGCGGGCAGTCCCTCATCGTAGTAGGCGATGCGAACACGATTAG
>CAYOAR010000020.1:0-8528 GCA_964402105.1 uncultured Dehalococcoidales bacterium | reverse complement strand
CCCAGGGCAAGCTTAATTTTTTCCTCTACGCTGAGCTTCGCATCGCGTGGCACTGAAGCTATAGCCCGAGAGGCTTCGGCGGTCGAGTATCCTAACGAAAGAAGTGCGGCGGCAATGTCACTGTCACCGTCGCCTATAGAGGGCACATTCCCGGCTGCCCCAGCGGCGATCTTGTCTTTAAGTTCTAGAACGAGTCTCCCTGCCAGCTTTTTCCCAACTCCTGGCACGGAGGTGAGGAGCTCAATGTTGCTTCCAGCAATGGCTGAGGCTAGTTCTCCTGCGCTAAGAGCGGAGAGCAGGGCTAGTGCCAATTTAGGACCGAAACCGGTCACCCCCTGGAGGAGCTGGAAGAACCTCAGCTCTTCCTCCGCGCCAAAGCCGAAAAGCATAATGGCATCCTCGCGCACCACCATTTGGGTGAAGAGGTACGCAGGCGCCCCCACGCCGCTCAGGGCAGAGATGGTAGAGGTTGGCATGGAAACCCTAAGGCCTACCCCTCCTACGTTGATGACGGCATGGTCAGCGGCAACAGCTTCGATGGTGCCTCTTATACTAGCAATCATTATTACCTCGTGCGGAGTATTACCATGCTCCCGCTTTTATTTCTTGTAGCTTGGCTTCGCGTGCATGGCAGATGGCCACTGCCAAAGCATCGGCAGCATCGAATGGCTGGGGAGGCTCTGCCATCTCCAATAGTAACTTGACCATTGTCTGTACCTGTTCTTTGGATGAGGCACCGTAGTCGGCGACATGGCGCTTGACGGTTGCAGGCGGGGATTCAAAAACTGAAATGCCGCGTTGGGCGGCGGCTAAGATAGCTACAGCTTGTGCCTTGCCGATGGCAATCGCCGAGCGGGCGTTCTCGCCCACAAAAGGTGTCTCGACAGCCACGACTTCCGGTTGGTACTGCGCGATAATTTTATCCAACTCGGCATACAGGTGGCATAAACGCTCGGGGAGTTCGCCCCGACACTTAACAGCTCCGAATGCTATGGCTCTGAAAGTATCACCATCGCTTGCCACAATGCCATAACCAAGCTGGATGGTGCCTGGGTCGATACCTAGGATGATCATGGCGAAAACTTTACTTCGACTGTGCCTCGTATTTTCCCATGACCTCGTCAGAGAAATCCACATTGGAGTCGACGTTTTGTACGTCGTCCATTTCCTCTAGTTTTTCGAGCAGCCGGAGCACTTGAAAAGCGGTGTGCTCATCGAGAGTGCAGGTGGTTTTAGCAACCCGCCGCACCTCCGCTGAATCGATCTCTACTCCTTGTCCTTCAAGTGCCTTGCGTACATTCTCTAACTCCCCAGGAGCGGTGTAGACTTCAACAAAGTCACCCCGAGGGGATACATCATCGGCGCCGGCATCGATAGCCCGCATCGTGAGTTCGTCCACATCTTTGCCTGCGGCGGAGAGGTTGATGATGCCGCGTGCCTCGAACATCCAAGCCACGCTGCCGTTCTCGCCCAAGTTCCCGCCGCCTCGGGTGAAGGCACTTCGCAGTTCCTGCACGGCACGGTTGCGGTTATCGGAAACAATATCTACCATGATAGCTGCCCCACCTGCCCCATAGCCCTCGAAAGTAGCCTCAATAAGCTGGGAGCCTTCCAAGGTGCCATCGCCTTTCTGAATGGCGCGCTGAATGTTGTCACCCGGCATACGGGCATCCTTGGCTTTTTGGATAGCCAGTCTCAGGCGAGCATTGCCTTCGGGATTAGCACCGCCCGCACGGGCAGCCATGATAATCTCGCGCGAGAGTTTGGTGAAGAGCTGGCCACGCTTAGCATCGGCCGCCCCTTTTTGGTGTTTAATAGAGGACCATTTTGAGTGCCCTGACATATATTCTCCTTCCCGCCGCTGGGAGGCACAGAAAAATTTATTAAGTAGGGGAGTATAGCCCAAAGAAATATTAGCATGTTACAGCCGGGAGCGGTACTGGGCTGACAAAAACTCACCGCTGAACTTTGATACGACAGGAAACAGATATGGAAACAACGAAGTCACGATGGCCCCCGATACATTGCGATTTGTCCTAAAACTCTTCGTCCGCTTCCTCATCCGGCGGAATCTCTGCTCCGTCGTCATCGTTTGGCCCCATCTCCTCTTTGAATTTATCAAAGAGACGCGCGGCTCGCGGGTAGCCGATGTTTAATTTGCGTTGCAGGAAAGAAGCCGAAATCTGCTGGTTATGATCCTTGGCAAGTTTACGCACTGTTTCCATTAGAGGATCTTCTCCCGGACCATCTTTCTTAACAGCGCCTAAGGCTACGATGTCCTCCATCTTAATCGGCGGGGCATTATCAAGCTTTTGGCTGTTCCAGAAATATACCAGCCGTTCCACTTCCGGGTCGGATACATAACAGCCTTGGAGGCGCTTTGGTTTAGCAGCATCGGTAGGAGCGAAAAGCATGTCACCATGCCCCAGAAGTTTTTCTGCACCAACCATATCAAGCACTGTGCGTGAGTCTACCTGTGAGGTTACGGCAAAACTGATGCGGGTGGGGAAATTGGCTTTGATGAGGCCGGTAATTACGTCTACCGATGGCCGTTGGGTTGCTACCACCAAATGAATTCCTATGGCGCGGGCGAGTTGGGCGAGGCGGCACAGAATGTGCTCTACCTCGTCGAAACCGGCCATCATGAGGTCGGCAAGTTCGTCGATGACCAACACTATGTTTGGCATCTTGTCTGCGCCGCTTCTGTTGTGGTTGTAGCCCTCAATGTTGCGCGCCCCGGCACTGGCAAGCTTTTTGTAACGGTTGTCCATCTCGGCACTCAGCCAGCGCATAGCCGCAAGCGCTTTGTCGGTATCCACGATGACGGGGGCGGCTAGGTGGGGCAAGGAATTAAAGGGAGTAAGCTCTACGCGTTTTGGGTCAATAAGGACGAATTTGGTATCAAACGGGCTGTTGTTCATAAGGATGCAGCAGATGATAGCGTTGAGACATACTGTCTTACCGGAGCCGGTTGCTCCCGCAATAAGCAGGTGAGGCATCTTAGCAAGGTCAGCAGAAACGTCTTCGCCCCCCGCTCCTTTGCCGAGGGCCATGGCAAGCTTGGACTTGGACAAAATCTTCTGGAAAGAGCTGGTCTCAATTACGCTCCTAAGGCTAACAGTGGTGTGTTTCCGGTTGGGAACCTCGACGCCTACGATAGGCTTGCCGGGTACGGGGGCTTCAATGCGAATTGTGGGTGCGGCGAGAGCGAGAGCCAAGTCGTTGGCAAGCGAGGTGATGCGCTCAACCTTTACGCGTGTGCGCGTTACCTCTTCCTCGCGGAAGATGGTGTTGCCGTCTTTGTCCTTCTCTGCTACGCGCTTGGTTTTGATGTCCCAGCCCGGTTCAATGCCGAATTGCGTAACTGTTGGGCCGACGTTTATCTGAACCACCTTGCCAGCAACGCCGTAACTCGCCAGGGCTTCCTCAATGACCAAGGCGCGCTGAGCGTTGTCGGCATCGCCGAACTCTACTTCACGAGCTTTATCTAAAATATCCATTGGAGGCATCTTCCAGCCGTCCACGATATTAAGCGAGGGTAACTCGCCGTATTTCCTCCAAACATTCTGTGCAGCCTGGTAGTCCTCTGTCCGTTGGAGGGATTTCTCGCTCCCCGTCGTTCCAGCACGAGCAAATCCTGTCGGCGCCTGGTTTTTAACCGGGAAGACCTCTTTATACTCAGGTGCATCTGCGGGCGGCGTCACGTTATTGCCGTCGCTGGCAGAAGGGTTCTTTTTGAACGGCGGGAACCATGACCTTTTTTCGACAGGGGATGCTCCGGTAATTACACCGCCCTCACGGCGTTTTGGTGCTATTGGTGCCGCTGCCGTCGCTGCTACTGGTACTGTAACCGCGGGTGCCTCAGGGGCGTGTTTTGGCATGTATGGCGAAACCGGGGCACTGGCAGGGCGAGGCTTGGGGGGTGGGCGGCGGAAGAGGCCAACCAAGAATTTGACTATGGCCTTAAGAGCCCGAAAGCATGCGCCGGGAGCGATGAATACGATACCCAGAAAGATGAGTCCGGCAACTCGCATGATACCTATCACCGGGTCGTGAGAGGTGATAGTCATACCAATCTCGCCACCCAGTGAAAATAAAGCCAGGATCCCCCAAGCGGCAAAAAACAAGCTGACGGCTCCCACCAAAATATGCCATAGATGGAGTTTATAGTGACGAGCGAAAGCCGCAAGGCGTCCCCGGAAAGCAATGGCAAGAATGATAATAATTGCCAAAAGGATGAGAATAAGCCCCCAGCCAAGGAGGTCATAGATCCCTTTGATCATGTTCCCCACAGCCTGGACGATGCTAGGTCCTTTCCAGATGAGAAAGGTTAGCAGGGCAATGAAAAGCAGAAAGCGAATGGTCCATTTCGAAAAGAGAATGCGCTTTATCAGGCTGGAGTTGTCCTTAACGGCACTGACCTTTTTGGAACCCATGTTAACTCTATTTTGGCTGCTGCTTTTGGTCTCTGCTTTTTTCCCCATGCTCTTCTCCAGCCTTGGCATCAAAGTCACCTGAGATTATATCGCAACCTATCAATTTTTGCCTCTTAACCTAGGAAAGCAACATCGTCCATAGTAGCTTAAAGCCGGAATCTCGGCGTGTATAAGCGGTAAAGTCTGCCGTTTGTTCAGCGTGCTTTCTTGCCGAAGAAAGAAAAGAATTTCCAGCGCTTGCCGGCCAACTCATGCTTATACGAGGCCCCCAAGACTCCAGCAATGGCATCACTCACCTTTGTTTCGCCGTAGAGCACATCGTATATATGCTGGGTAATGGGCATTTCCAAGTTGAGCTTGCGGGCTTGATCCCATACGGCGGCGGTGGTAGTAACGCCTTCTGCTACTCCGTCCATGCTTTGGGTGATATCACTGAGCTTCTTGCCGTGTGCCAGTTCTGTCCCCACATAATGGTTGCGTGACAAAGGTGAAGCGCAAGTGGCAATTAAATCACCCAGTCCTGCCAACCCTGACAAAGTCAGGGGGTTGGCTCCCAGTGCCAGGCTGAAAGCCGTCATCTCGGTGAGACCACGCGTGATGAAAGCGGCCTTAGCGTTATCACCATAGCCCAGCCCATCGATCATACCTGCGCCAAGAGCGATGATGTTTTTGAGGGTTCCCCCTAGCTCCACACCTATTAGATCGTGGTTGGTATAGACGGTGAAGTTGGGAGCGGTAAGGAGTCTTTGGGCTTTGCGAGCCACCTCCTCATTCGCGGCGGTTACCACAGCGGCGGCAGGCATCCCACGGACGATCTCGCGGGCAAGGTTGGGTCCGGAGAGGACGCAGATATTCTTGTGATAAATTTCATCTATCTCGTCTGCAATCACCTGCGACATGCGTTTATTGGAGCCCATCTCCAATCCCTTGGAAGCGCTCACGATGAGGCGAAAGGTCTTGAGGTGATCTTTAAGGAGCCGCACGTTCTGGCGCATAGTCTGCGAGGGTACTGCTAGGATAATAGCTGATGTAAGCAGCGTGGCATCTTTAAGTGAGCTTGTAATCTCTAGGTTGGGAGGAAACGCGATTCCCTCCAAAGCAGGTGAAGATGGCCCCTTGCTGCGTAGTTTTTGTGCCTCGTCTTCGCTACGCGCCCAAAGCTTGACGTTGTATTTGTTGCGGGCGAGTAGTATGGCCAAGGTAATACCCCAAGACGTGGTGCCGATAACGCCGATTCTAGTCATACGCTTTTCCGGTTGCTAAGCTGGAATGCCGGAGCGGATTTCTGCTTTCTGGTTTAATTTGCGCTCCTGCCCGCTAAAGAGCCGCACGATATTGTCGCGGTGGATGATGGCGATGATGGTGAAAGCTATTATAGCATACAAGAGGTATTCCAGCGGTGAGCCATAAAGGAAAGTGAGGGGAATGAGCATAGCACAGATTCCTGCAATTCCTGATAGACTGCCGAGGGAGGCGTAGCCAGACAACCCTGCGGCGATGATAAGAATCTCGCCGCCGAATAAGGCGGCCATGGGAGAAATGGCGAACATCGTCCCTATGAAAGTACCCACGCCACGTCCCCCTTTGAATCGGGCAAAGATAGGCCAAATATGACCTACTACGGCGATTAAGGCTGCGATTGAGGATACACCCGGCTGCTCTAGGTGATAAAGACCAATGGCAAGGTATCCTTCTCCAAAAACGAGTCTTGCCAGTAGCACGGCGACAGCACCTTTAAGTACGTCTAGGGTGGCTACCATCAGAAAGGCACCTCGACCGAGAGTGCGTAGCACATTTGTCCCGCCGGTGCGCCCGCTCCCATAATTACGGATATCTATCTTAGCCTTAAAACGGCCGACAATCAGCCCGAAAGGGACGGAGCCTAACAAATAGCTGATAACGATTGCCAGCAATAGTCTGAAGAGCATCTATTTTTCACCCCGATTCTTAAAAACAAACTTGAGGGGTGTGCCTTGAAAGCCAAAGTGCTGCCTGAGGGAGTTTTCCAAAAAACGCTGGTATGAAAAATGCGCCAGCGTAGCATCGTTGACAAAGAAAACGAAAGTCGGCGGGTTTACCTCTGCCTGTGTGGTATACATAATCTTAAGGACTCGCCCTCCTTTTGTTGGAGGCATATGGCGGGCTGTGGCCTGTCTAATGATACTGTTGAGTTCGGCGGTAGGTACGCGCTTATGGCGCTGGTTGAAAACATCAAGTGCTGGCGGAATAACATCCATCACGCCTTGTCCGGTCGCAGCAGAGGTATAGACAACCGGGGCGTGGTTAAAGAATTTAAACCGGCTGCGCACGAACCGGGTAAGCTCTTCTTTTTTTAGATCCGCGACCAAATCCTGTTTGTTGATCACAATCACAATTCCCTTGTGAGCTTGCTGGACATAGCCGGCGATATGGAGGTCTTGTTCGGTGATAAGTTCGGTGGCATCTAGTACCAACAAGGCAACATCGGCTCGTGTGATAGCTCTGAGACTGCGCTCAACGCTGTAGCGGTCAATGCCAGTGCCAATCCGCCCGCGCTTTTTAATACCGGCAGTATCAATGAGTATAATGCGCTTCCCTTCGAAGTTCAAAGAGGTGTCTATGGCATCGCGCGTGGTGCCGGGCAGAGGACTGACTATGACTCTCTCCTCGCCCAACAACATATTTAATATAGCGGACTTGCCTACATTTGGTCGGCCGACGATAGCTAGTTGCGGGATTTCCTTAGATGTTCGATCAGCAGGAGAAGTCTTTGGCAGAATGGCCACGATGGCATCCAGTAGGCTGCTTATACCGCGCCCGTGGTAAGCGCTGACGGCGATGGGATCACCGAGTCCTAGACTATAAAACTCAGCAACATTTTGCGAAAGCTTTTCGTTGTCGGCCTTGTTCGCTACTAGTAACAATGGTTTATCAATAGGTCTAAGCAGGGCGGCAATGTCGGCGTCGGTTGGCAGCAGTCCATGTTGGGCATCCACCACAAACAGAATGACGTCTGCCTCGGCGATAGCCAGCGCTACCTGGTTGTTAATTTCCTGGGCGAGGGTAGCTCCGGATGTGAGTTCCAGCCCACCAGTGTCAATCAATGTGAACTCTCGGCCTAAACTTTCTGCATCGGCTTTGAAGCGGTCGCGCGTGGTGCCCGGCAGATCCTCTACAATGGCGAGGCGCTGTCCAGCGAGACGATTGAAGAGGGTGGATTTGCCTACATTTTGGCAACCCACGATAGCCACGGTCGGCTTACGTGGAGAGCCTAGTTGTACTGTGGGCACTTCTGTAGTTATCTTAGACATGGTAGTCGGAAAATACGGACTGCAAGTTAATCGTATTAAGTTTTATCTCAAACATGCCCATGTCACATATAAAGTGTATAAACTGCAAAACATAACCATACCTTGTTAGCTACCTTGCCGGGAGTCGCGAGTCTTGAGTTTGTAAGAGAATCCGCAGTTTAGCATTGTTACCTATGGATGGCTACCCCTGCGCCTCCTAACATTTGGGACAGCACTGCTTTCTGGGCATAGAGGCGATTTTCGGCTTGATCAAGCACTACTGAGGCTGGGCTGTCGATAACCTCTGGCGCAACCTCTTCGCCGCGGTGAGCGGGCAGACAATGCATAAAAATAGCCCCCGGGGCAGCTTCAGCCATGAGCGCGCGTGTTATCTGGAAGCCGGCGAAAGCTTGTGTGCGCTCAGAATGTTCTTCTTCTTGGCCCATGCTCACCCATGTATCGGTATAGATTACATCGGCCTCCGTCACTGCGAGGCGGGGGTCAGTTGTAGTCATAATGGTGCCACCACTCTCTTGGGCATAATCTTTGGCCAGCTCGATGGTTGTTTCGTCTAGGGCATAGGCTTTAGGTGTGGCCAAGCGTAGATCCATACCGACCAAGGCGCCGGCAAGCAGAAGACTACGAGCGACGTTATTGCCGTCGCCGACATAAGCCAAGCGGATGCCTTTGAGGGCATCCTTATGGTCGAATATGGTTAAGAGGTCGGCCAGTGCTTGGCAGGGGTGCTCAAAGTCGGAAAGAGCATTGATGACTGGCACGTCGGCATAGCGGGCAATTTCAAGCAATGTTTCTTGGGCGAAAG
>CAYOAR010000019.1:0-2732 GCA_964402105.1 uncultured Dehalococcoidales bacterium | reverse complement strand
ATCCATATTTCAGTGCTATTAATTATGAGGCAGCGCGGTTGCTTGACAAGCTTACATGGCTATGACATAATCCTTGGCTAGGTGGCAAGTCGGGTTTTCCCAACCTTGGGATTGAGTATTGTCTGGAATAGGCTAGGGATGACAGACTTTAACCGAGTTTTTAAGAAGGGAGGTCATCTTTGAGCTTCACGGATAAGACTCTCACCTGTGCGGATTGTCAGGCCGCATTCACTTTCTCAGCATCCGAGCAGGAGTTCTATGCCAAGAAAGGCTTCACCAATGAACCCAAACGCTGTTCTGTCTGTCGGGTTGCAAAAAAGCAGCGCATTGGCGGTGGAACCAGCCAACGGCAGATGTTTCCTGCCATCTGTGCCCAGTGCGGCAGAGAAACTCAGGTGCCATTTGAACCACGCACCGGCCGCCCAGTCTATTGTAGTGACTGTTACAGCCTAAACAAGCCTATGACTAGGTAATGGTTGAACCATGTTGCGTTAAAGGGGGTGGGTCGTAAGACTTCGCCCCCTTTCTATTAATGGAGCGGGCTTTGTCATAGTGCACATTATTGTGTAACAAAGTGCGAGATCAGCGTTATTTACCCCCATGACCACAATCTATTATGAAGTCCATGAGGTGCCGGAAGCGGAACAACACGGGCACAGGATGCTTTACAAACAGTTGACTTAGATGCTAAAATTACGCAACATGTCGCTAGTTAAGGTTAAACTCGGTTTAACAGCGGTGGCTGTCTTGGGACTATACTTGTCAGCTGCTTCAGTTGTTGCAGCTGGATCTACCTGATCGTCCTGTGATCCCTCGGTGGTATCGGGGGGGAATGGAAACAAGTGGGTTACAGAGAGCGTGTATCGCCCATATGCTAGTCGCCAGCACACTCGTAGTGCTTACCAGATACAGTCGCGCGGCGAATAATTACTAAGAGCATGTCGCGTTTTAAAGCGCGCTGGCCTTGGTAGCTTTCTTCGTTTGCATACCTCTTCTCAAACAGGCACAACTTTTTGAGAAATTCTAAACTTTTTACTCTTCCCGGTGCCTCAGACTGTAGCTTTTCAATCCACCCTAATAATTAGTGTCGGCGTTGGATTGGAAAGGTGTCAGGCTTATTCCCAGTTCCTGCAGCATGTTGCTACGATAATAGCTCCGATACAAAACAAGGGGCACGACTGAAAGCCGCCCCCTTGTAAGACATGTAGGTTGGGTTCTAGACTTGCTTTAACTCGGTTTCTTTAGCTGCAGCCACTTGATCCAGCTGGGCCACATAGGCATCAGTCAGTTTCTGGAGCTTAGCCTCGCCGCGCTTGAGGTCGTCTTGGGATATCTCCTTGTCCTTTTCCAGTTTCTTGATGCTTTCATTGGCGTCGCGGCGGATATTGCGGACAATAACCTTCTGCTCTTCCGTTATCTTCTTCACTAACCGCACCAACTCCTGCCGGCGTTCCTCTGATAGAGGGGGGATGGCCAAACGTATCACCCGGCCGTCGTTGTTAGGGGTCAGGCTTAAGTTAGCTTTAAGAATACCCTTCTCAATGAGATGCAGAGAAGACGGATCCCACGGCTGAATAATGAGCAGATTGGTACCAGAGGCCGAAACGCTGGCAATGTGGTTTATGGGTGTCGGGGTGCCGTTGTAATCGATTTTAACATGCTCAACAAGCGCTGGCGATGCCCTGCCGGTGCGCACCCCAGCCAACTCTCGTTTCATGGCTTCTACGGAACCCTTCATTTTTTCTTCTGCTTTGGCTATAACAGGGTCAATCATTGTCGCCTCCTGTGTGGTTTTTGCGGGGCACATTTTCCCTGCAAATATTATTCTCTGGGTGTACCATCTATGATTGTGCCGATCGGTTCGCCGCAGATGGCTCGCTCAATACTATGCTCGGCCTGCAAATTGAAAACAAGGATTGGCAGCCGGTTCTCCAAGCAGAGCGAGATGGCGGTCGCATCCATAACCGTTAGGCGCATGTTCAGGGCTTGCATGTAGGTGAGATGGTCAAACATCTTGGCATTTGGATCTTTACGCGGGTCGGCGCTGTAAACACCATCAACGTTATTTTTAGTCATGAACAACACTTCACACCCAAGCTCAATTGCCCTGAGTGCAGCAGCTGTATCCGTTGTCATGTAAGGATTGCCTGTGCCGCAGGCAAGAATGACAACTCGCCCTTTCTCCATGTGGCGGATGGCTCGCCTTCTGATGAAAGGCTCGGCTATCTCTTGGATGGTAAAGGCTGACTGGGCGCGGGTATCCACCCCCAGTTTTTCCAAGGTATCTTGAAGCACCAAGGTGTTAATAGCCGTTGCTAACATACCGGCGTAATCGGCGGTCACGCGGTCGAAACCATCTTTCTCGGCTTGCGCACCTCGCCAAATGTTGCCGCCGCCTACCACGATGGCAATTTCCACCCCGAACTCACGTGCCTGCTTGATGCGGCGAGCGATGGAAGAAACCGTGGGGGCGTCAATACCATAAGCGGTGGGGCCTTTTAAAGCCTCACCGCTTAATTTCAGAAGGATACGCTTATACTTTGGCTGGGTCACCATATACCCCCAAAACGCGCTTGTTTGCTTTATTTACTCGGTTGCGATAGTGGTTTCAACCCGATCTCAAAACGAGCAAAGCGTCCTACGCGGATGTTCTCGCCGGTTTTGCTAATGAGTTCAACAACAAGGTCTTTGATCAGGCGGGTCGAGTCTTTAATAAAGGGCTGGCTTAAGAG
>CAYOAR010000018.1:0-13208 GCA_964402105.1 uncultured Dehalococcoidales bacterium | reverse complement strand
CCTCATGCAATTCGCCGGCAACACCGCCCAAGGACCAGGCCAAGCACTACTGCCAGAGATGGTACCGCCAGAAAAACGCGGCAGAGCCTCTGCGTTTAAGAATCTACTCGAGATCTTGGGTGGTGTAGCCATGATTGGGGCAGCATCTGTGTTCGTCACCCGCTATGAGACGACCGGACTGGCGTTGTGGCTATGGCTTACACTTGGAATCACCGCCTTCCTTCTCGGATTGACGCTGATCATCACTCTAGGTTGGGTGAGGGAAACGGCACCTCAATTTGCACCACCATGTCAACATTTTTGGGCAACCATCGGGAACACATTCCGGCTTGATTTTTCTAGAGACCGGGTTTTCTTATGGTTTCTGCTTTCCCGTGCCTTGATTTTGATGGCACTCGCCACCATCCAACAGTTTGCCCTTTACTTTTTCCGCGACGTAGTCGGCATGGAGAATCCGGCAGAGGCTGCTTTCGGATTTCTAGGGGTTGCAATAGCAATTATAGTGCTCGGAGCATATCCTGCGGGACGTTTGTGCGACCGTTTCCCCAAACAAAAGGTTTCGGCTATAGCGGCAGCTATCGGAGCAGTGGGGATAATTTTGATTATGGTGCTGCCTAAAGATTACAACTTGCTGCTGATACCAGCCGGAGTCATTGGCACAGCACTGGTCGTCTTCGCCACCGCTAATTGGGCTCTGGCTACTGATCTCGCCGTACCCGGCGAGGAAGCGCGTTACTTGGGCATAGCGAATATGGCAACCGCCGGAGGTGCCGCCATTGCACGCCTTATCGGGCCGGTAATTGATTTCTTTAATGGGCGTAGCCCCAACCAGGGCTATCAGGTCATGCTCGGTGCTTGTGCCATCTATTTTGTTCTGGGCGGGCTAATCCTTATAAAAGTAAAAAGACCTGGCCATGTAACCGACTGACGGCCTCTCAGCTATGCCCTGCGGCGTAGGAATCTGTTGGGAGAATAGTGATATCTTCAAATTGGTAGTTCATTTGAAAGTGTTCACTATCGGGGGGAGAATTCCCAGCTTATCGCTCTGATATCATATTTGTTCAATAGTTCATCAGGACGAATTGTTTTGCTTGCCGAACCACCGCCTGACAATGCTTCGTACTGAAAAGCATTCAGACTGGTGCTAATGCCTCCACCTTCTCCCATATAATATCCTGCTTCACCAATATAAAAATAGATCTGATTGACAGGGTGATTGAATATCTTCGATTTTAACTTTCATTCTGGGCTGAAGACCAAGGTTGGCCAAAATGCCATGAAATATTTTACTTTTGAAGTACACAGCGGACTACTCTTCCGGTTGATCTTTTTATATGAACTTCTGGGCCACCTCCACCTTCAGGCCTGTATCCATTTTCATCTGTGAAGTAATACCATACAATCCATACCTCATCTTCTAGCTCCACGCTTATAAAATAATTGTCAAAACCATGTTTGTATTTTTTTAAGACATACGCCTTCGCAATCTCTATTGCTGCTTCCTCATTCTCAACCGGCTCGCCTTTAGTAAGGTAGATTGCGAAGCCTAGCACCGATATTACAACTATACAAGCCAGCAGAATAATGATGCTTTTATTCGTCATCGTTTGCTTCTCACCAGTTAAGGTGTAGGAATAATAACTTATTAAAATTTTTGATGATTATTTGTCTGTTCTGTTCGATATTCGGTTAGCACGGTGCGAGGCTAACGGTAGAAAAGCCAGCTTGCGATACAATATTATCCTAGCAGAAAACATGGCGGGGATTCAACCGCCTCTCGACCATCTGCACTGCCCATGCGTGATGCGAATATTCGGCCAAATGGCTAATTTTCATTCTAGGCCAAAGACCGGGGGCGAGACCAATTCTATTTTCAAGATTATTTTCGTATTTGGTGCATAATTAAATTTGTAAGTCTTGCCTGATTCAATATTGAAATGGTTGCGAAAATTGATCACTGTTGACCCATCGTCTAGATACACGTAATCATTAGACAAATACCCTGAACTTATGTGCACCACCTTGCCCTCACAAGACAAAACTTCGCTACCTATCAAATCTCGCATATACGTTGATACATGCCATAGAGACAAAATGCTCAGTAGTGCCACAGGTATTATTATCATCAATTTTGAAATGATGGGGTGATTTTTATTGAAACTTATTCGTACACTATAAAATGCGTCTTTCCGCTTGCTTTTCTTGGAGTACATATACAACGAAAGTACACAGATTATTATCAAGAATGCAAATAGCAAAAAGAGCATAAGCGACATCAAGACAGGATTTTTATCCATCACGGCTCTCCTGTAAACCTTTGCGGAACTACGATAACCAGTCCTCCAGATAAAATCCTTTACACAAAGAATTGTCGATACCACAAAATATTAATAGTATTTGCGACTAAACGCGTTGTTCCCGCAACCTTACCCCAATAATTGTAGCAGAATCGGAGTTGGCCATGGATGAGCAGAGTGAGTTACGTCAAGGTGTCAAAGCGGAATAAGGTGTAAATGGGTCAATACAGTTGAATACAGCACAACCATTTCAGGTCCACTTTTCCTGATATACACCAAGAGCATTGATATTCACCATTGTTTTCTATCTGGTTTAATATCACAGATTAGCAAAAGATTGACAGAAATGGTTATGTTTAGGAATTATTCAGGGGAAAATAGTCATTTTAGGCGTGAATAGTGGTACCCCTGGCGCGATTCGAACGCGCGACACGCGGTTTAGGAGGCAGTACTCATCTTTGCACCCCTGAGGCCTTTGGTGTATTATCCGCTTCAGCCCATGAAACAATGGATACATAATCTTAAGTTTAGTATTGGTCGGCTACTAGGTCGCATCCGAGCTATTAAGCGCGAGCACTGGATGCGCTATCTCAAACTAGCAGGCATCTTTATTCTGCTTATCATAGCCAGTTTTGTTCTTTCCTATCTATTCCAGCGACTGATGAATGCACTAAATCTACCATTGGATAGATACGCTATACTGGCTTACTTGATAGTTTTTGTCGTGACGCTAGTGGCCAATTTAACCGTAGTAGCCCCTGTACCACTCGCTATACCCATCATTATCATTGTGGCGCAAAGCTGGAATCCCATACTAACTGCCCTAGCCGCCACATTGGGCGGCAGCATTGGTGAGCTAAGCGGTTATTTCGCCGGTTATGCCGGGCGCAAAATCGCCGTTACCAACGATCTTGTTGGCATGAAGAGGGTGGAAACGTGGGTTAGCCGCTGGGGTGCGTGGGCAGTTTTCTTTTTGGCTTTCCAGCCGATTATTCCCTTTGACATAGGGGGTATCGCCGCAGGCGCTGCTCGCATGCCAATGATTAAGTTCTTTCCGGCTCTCTTCGCTGGGAAATTCCCAAAGTTTCTGTTGATAATCTACACAGGCATGGGATTAATCAGTTTCTTCCCGAACCTCTGGGGAGATTAACTTGCCTAAGTACCAAGACTAGCAACGGCTACCAACTCATGCCGGAGTATCAGAGACCCTGCGTTGTCAGTCAAGGGCTTGTTCTGATATACTGGCTGTGCGCCCCCATCGTCTAGAGGCCTAGGACAGCGGCCTTTCAAGCCGTCAACAGGGATTCGAATTCCCTTGGGGGCACCAAGAAAACCCTGCTGGATTAGTGCTGCGTTCTGCGGGCGGTTAGCTCAGTGGTTAGAGCACCTGCTTCACACGCAGGGGGTCGGAGGTTCAAATCCTCCACCGCCCACCATTATCAAATATTCAGAACCACACGATTCCAATGGGAAATGGCTTTGGATTTGCTGCGTCTTCAATTATTTTAAGATGTGGCAATGGCAAAAACATCTGTTTATTACAGCAGGCTTTTCGATCTGGCTAGCGTTATCTCAATAGTAATAGGCACTACTGAGGTTAACCGTTCGTAAAAGAGAGGATAACGTTATGAACAACCTACTTACGTTCATCGTTGCTTTTTGCATCGCCCTCATACCCTGCGCCTCGTGTGCACCCAAGACTTCCCCAACGCTGAGCACCCAAGTGGCTAGCCCTCTTACCAGTGGCAAACAATACAAGTAGTGCTACTTCAACAGACTATGAGATTCCCACTTATCGCGTTACCTATGACGGAAACGGCAATACGGGCGGGGCTGTACCCACCGACTTTACCCTTTACACTGCAGGGAACCTTGTAACCGTTAAGGGAAATACTGGGAACCTTACCCGCGATGGTTATTCTTTCCATGGCTGGGAATGTCGCACGAGTACCATATGTATTATGCATGCAACCAGTTTCATCATACAATCCGATGCCACTCTATATGCTATTTGGGTATGGCAATATTAATGCAAAAGGCGATTGAGTTCGTGTTTTCTTAGTAGATTGTTTCTGCGATAGACATCAAGGATATCTTCGGTTTAGATTAGACGACAGCCGCACTCTGTGAAGCTTGCAGCAACTTGCAAACAGAGTGCGCAATGGGTGGGGAGGCCGAGCTCGGCCTCCCCACCCATTCACTTATACTTCATTCAAACGATCTAACAGTCCGTGTCCCAATATCGGGATGTTGCTGTGCCGAAGTTTATCAACCGCCGCATTTTGATTACTAAGCCGTAATATGACAATGGCATCATGATCCTTGTGACGGCTGGTAAACGCGTACATATACTCGATGGAGATATCCAGATCCTTCAGCTCTCGCAATAATTTATGCAAACTGCCGGGGCTATGCCCTATGCCTACAGCAACGACCTCGGCAGTTTTCACCACATAGCCGCCTTCTTTCAGCACCGCTTCTGCTTTCTCGGGATCAGACACAATCATCCTGAGTATGCCAAAATCAGTCGTATCGGCAATCGACAGCGCGTGAAGGTTGATGTTTTTCCCTGCAAGGCACCCGGTCACCTCTTCCAGCCGCCCCGGCTTGTTCTCAAGAAATACAGTAATTTGTTTAAACATGAAAACACCTCCTATTCGTTGTGTTTTGACTTTAATTAAACTTCCTGTTGTCGATTATCCTTTTCGCCTTTCCTTCACTGCGAGCAATGCTCTTAGGCTCAACGAGGCGTATTTTGGCACTTAACCCCAACACGCTTTCCATTTGCCTGCCTATCTTCTGCCCGAAGTCCTCAATGCCCTTAACGTGGTCGGAGAACATCCTGTCAGAAACCTCTATCTCAATAGTCATTGTGTCGGTATTGTTCACGCGATCAACAATGAGCTGATAGTGAGGCTGTACCTCTCCCATGCTTAGAAGAACCGACTCTATCTGTGACGGGAAAACATTAACGCCTCTGATAATCAACATATCGTCTGTGCGGCCCATGGGTTTCGACATGCGGGCATGAGTGCGTCCGCAAGCGCACTTCTCATACGAGAGCGAACAGATGTCCCTCGTTTTGTAACGAATTAATGGAAGGCCTTCTTTGTTGATGGTGGTTATAACCAAATCGCCAAACTCGCCCTCCCTAACTGGCACCCCTGTGTCGGGGTCGGTTATTTCGGGGATAAAGCAATCCTCCCAAATATGAAGACCGTTCTGATAACGGCAATCCTGCGAAACAGAAGGGCCCATAATCTCGCTCAGCCCATAGATATCGTGGGCTCGTAATCCCAGCCGACTTTCAATTTCGGAGCGCATTCCGGCACTCCACGGCTCAGCCCCAAAACAGCCAGCCTTAAGCTTGAGATCAGCCTTAGTGTAACCCATCTCATGCAAAACCTCAGCCAAATACATGGCATATGACGGTGTGCAGCAGAGGTGGGTAACGCTAAAATCTATCATTATCGTTATCTGGCGCTGCGTGTTGCCGGCAGACGCGGGAATTGCCATTGCTCCCATTTTTTCCGCGCCGTAGTGTACACCTAGGCCGCCCGTGAACAAACCATAGCCATAACTTATCTGCACCCGGGAACTTTTATCAGCATCGGCCATGGTGAGGCAGCGCGCCATGCACTCCGCCCAAGTATCAATATCCCTGCGAGTATATCCGACAACTGTCTGTTTTCCCGTTGTGCCAGACGAAGCATGTACGCGTACAATGTCTTCCATCGGCACAGCAAACAGACCAAAGGGATACGTGTCCCGCAAATCATGCTTCATAGTAATCGGGAGATCGCGAAGGTTGCCCAGTGTTCTGACATCGCCGGGAAGTATGCCCTTCGCCTTCATCTTCTCGCGGTAAAAAGGCACATTTGTGTACACATTTTCAACAGTGGCGCGCAGCCTTGCCAGCTGAAGTTCCAGGATTTGCTCGCGGTCCATTGTTTCGACTGGTTTATTCCAATATCTTTCCATGACAGCATCCTCCTGTTTATCTGTTCTTCCTTTCGATTACCGGATATATCTTTTTGCCAAAGGTCGTGTTAACAACCAGCGCTGCACTGAGATAAATAGCTATGAGCCCGGATACCAGCAGAGCATATGCCGGAATCGGCGACAAGCTCGATGGTAAAACCTTGAGATCAATGAGTGCAATAAACGGCAACGCCACATCAAGCGCAAGCACGACTAATGATAACAGATTAAACTGTTTTAGGAATGCTGGAGTCCAAAGATAGACAACTAGAGTAAGGGCAAGCCACGCATAGCCATCGATGCGTGTATCAAGGGGCGCACCGGAGGCTATGCCGTTATGTTTAACGAACATCTCAATGCCGCCGACAAGCATAAAGAATGCGCTGAAAAACAGGAAGGTGTTTCCTCCCGCATAGTTCCCGCCCTTTAGATCAAGAAGTCCTACAACAATTTGAATCACGAAGCCGCCAAGCAGCCAGCAGCCAATCAATGGCATCGCCGAGAGTTCGATAAAGCGATTGAGCATGGCAAAAAAGCAGAAGCAGGCCACCGACAGAGCAACAAGTCCTGCCGGGGTTGGGTTAGCCCACTCCTTCGGAGCAACAGCCTCCGTGCCTCCTGCACGGATGGGATGGGGCGCTTCTTTCATGGTTCTCTCCTCTTTCTTGGCAAAATAAAACGCCCGTGACAACTATTACAGATTGTCACGGGCGTGCACTTTTGCCTTTTATTTATTTATTGCCTCGGCGCACTCCTGTGAACAACCGGCTGCGTAAATGTGAACATCTTAAAGAACGAAACCGAAAAGGCTTCGCCTCCAAAAAAGCTGTTTACAAAACGACTACGATTTTTCATTTAGAAACACCGAAACTGCCAATGTTATACACGACCTCGCAGAATTTGTCAAACAGCCGCGCTCTCATGACTACCTTGCGAATATCACAGGCACAGAGTATATTGGTGCTCAAATGCAAATTAAACTTGATCCCAAAGCTGGCGACATACTTAGACGCCTCCAAGCCCTCCTCGCACAGAACGAGCATCATGGGTATGTCGTGGGCGGCTTTGTACGCGACCTAATCTTAGGACGACCAGTTCGCGACATAGATGTCATCGCAGGCGGGGATGTCTTAACTCTCAGTCACACGCTCGCTTATGAACTCAATGCCAAGCCAGTGTTACTAGATGAACTCAATGGTGTAATGCGCCTTGTTCTGCTTAAACCAGAAGATAATGGCTGGCAGATAGATTTGTCCGTTATGCATCACAACTTGACAGCCGACCTTGAGAGGCGCGACCTAACCATGAACGCCATAGCCTGCGACATTTCCCGAGTTTCCTGGGACAAGCCGCAGGAACTCACAATCGAGGTCATTGACCCCTTGGGCGGCCTTAACGACATCGCTCATCGTTTAGTAAGGGCAACAGGTGACAATGCTTTCCGGCAGGATGCCATTCGCTTGCTACGCGCCGTAAGACTCGCTGCTGAGCTTGGGTTCAAGATAGAAGATGGTACCGAGGCTTTCATCAGGCGCGATGCCGCTCTCATCCAAGAGGAGGCAGGCGAGCGCGTACGCGAGGAGCTTTTGCGCATACTCAAGCTTGGCAGAACTGATGAAACGTTGCTTTATTTGCACGAGTTAGGGCTTTTAACCGCTATCATCCCTGAGCTTGCGCCGTCGATTGGACTCGCACAACACAGCGAACACCAATGGGACGTTTTTCAGCACTCGGCACGCTCAGTGCTCGCTCTAGACTTTTTACTCCGATACGGCAACTGGCCTTATACAAACCCAGATGTCCTAGGCGACGTACCATGGAATGAGTCCCTATCAGAGCACTTCCAAACTCAGCTTAGCCCCATTAGCACCCGCAGGGAACTGGGGAAACTCGCGGCACTGCTCCATGACATTGCCAAACCGCAAACCCGCACCATCGCCCCAAACGGACGGCTTTGTTTCTACGGACATCCTGAGGAAGGCGCTTTCATCGTGGAAAATGTTTTGGAGCGGCTGCGTTTCAGCACCCGAGAGAAAAAGTTGGTCACAGCCGTGGTGCGACACCATCTGCGTCCGGTGCAAATGGGCACGAACTTTGCTCTGCCTACTCGGCGCGCAGCCTATCGCCTGATACGCGATCTCGGCGAAGCAACAATTGATACCTTGTTATTCAGCTTGGCAGACCACCTTGCGACCCGCGGGGATAAGCTTGACTTAACAAACTGGCGCCACCATGCTAATATTGTTGCTTACGTGCTCTCTGAAAGTAAGTGCGCGGCAAACACCCTGCCTGCTCGGTTGCTTAATGGTCACGACTTGCAGCGGGAGCTGGGTCTTAAACCTGGGGTTAAGCTGGGAGAGATGCTGGCTGAACTCCGGGAAGCTCAGGCAGCAGGGGAAATCTCAAGCAGGGGCGAAGCCCTGGATTATGCCAGCCATCTGCTAAACAGGGAACAAGAGGGGGCGTCCCCTTAAGCTTAGGCTCACAGGGATTAATTTTAGAACAGGAAGAAACATGAAGGCTTCTAATTGGTTACTGTTGTTTCTCGCCGCCGTGCTTACCCTTGCGGTCTTAATCGTGTTCCCATTGGATTTTGGCATCCTTTTTGGGAAAGGGGTGGTGTTGGGGCTTGATTTGCAGGGCGGCCTCTCCATCGTTTATCAGGCAGACCTCTCCGGCGTTGAGCCCGGGGAACGCAACAACGTTATGGACGGAGTCGCCCGCGTCCTCTCCAACCGTATTAATCCCCTGGGGGTGACCGAGCCTCTGATTGAAAAGCATGGCGAAGACCAGATTGCCGTGCAATTCCCCGGCACCGATCTTACCGAAGCGCAGAGGGAACGGCTGGGGAGAATTGCCCTGCTGAACTTCCGAGAACAATCAACAGATACGGATGGCAACACTATCTGGATACCAGCGACAGGAATCATCAACGGAGAGGAAAAAGCTCTCACCTCAAGTTATTTTAAGAGCAACACTCAGGTCGGAATTGACGAGTACGGCAAAATCACTCTTGTTTTTGAGTGGAACGAGGAAGGAGCTGTGCTCTCCGAACAGATAACTGAGCGTCTCATAGGCCAACAGCTGGGTATCTTTGAGGGCGACGACCCTCTACTGGGTGAAAACGGCCAACCCATCGCACCCGTAATCCAGAACGTCATTTCCGACCGCGGGCAAATCACCGGCCTCAGCCAACAGGATGCCCTAAGCCTCTCAAGCCAGCTCAACGCCGGCCGCCTGCCCGTGCCCCTAAGCATCGTCTATGAAGAAGTCGTTTCGCCGACTTTGGGTGCCGACTTTGTCAGACTCTCGGTTATAGCAGGTGCTATCGGCCTGGCTATGGTATTCCTCTTCATGACCGTCTACTACCGCATTCCAGGCTTTATCGCCTCGCTGGCGCTAATCTATTACGGTATACTCTTACTCGCCATCTTCAAAATCTTCGGCGTGACACTTACCCTCGCCGCCATTGCCGGCTTCGTAATATCAATCGGAATCGCCGTGGACGCCAACGTGCTTATCTTTGAGCGCATGAAAGAAGAACTCCTCACCAAGCGCACCTTGAAAGCCTCTCTCGAAGCAGGTTTTTCCCGCGCTTGGACGGCCATCTGGGACTCCAATCTGACAACTGTCGTGGTTTGCCTTGTCCTTTACTGGGCAGGCAGCAGCATCGCCGGCGGTGAACAGGTTAAGGGGTTTGCTATCACCCTCGCCATCGGTGTGGTCGCGAGTATGTTTACCGCCATCGTCGTTACCCGCAGTCTTCTCCGGCTCTGTGTAGGCACCGGTATCGGTCGCCATCTTGGTCTTTTCAGCCCGATAGGGGGTAAAAATGTTTAATATCATCGGCAGACGCTTTCAGTTTTTCGCCCTCTCGGGAATACTGATACTGATATGTGTTACTGGCTTGGCTGTCTTTGGGCTTAAGCTCGGCATTGAGTTTTCCTCCGGCTCGCTATTAAATCTTCGTTTTGAACAATCCGTGGACGTTGGTGAACTGAAAGCGGAGTTATCCAATATCGGCTACCCGGGAGCTATCGTCCAATCCACGAGTAGCGGGGACTTCCAGATCCGCACCACCAACCTCACCAACGATGCCAAGGAAGACATGAAGCAAGCGCTCACCAATCGGTTCGGTCCCCTCACCGAGTCCGGCTTCACCAATATCAAGGCAACGATTTCGCTTCAAACAGTGCGTACGGTTATTATTGCCGTCATCTTGGCCGCCCTAGGCAGCGTACTATATATCACCTTTGCTTTCCGCAGGATGCCCCAGCCGGTGCGCTATGGTGTCTGCAGTATCGCAGCTATGGCCTTTGATGTGTTCATGTCAATCGGCATATTCGCCATCCTCGCCCGCTTTTTCAACTGGGAAGTCAATCTGATGTTTATTACCGGGCTCTTGGCAGTCATCGGTTATAGCACCAACGACAAAATCGTCCTCTTCGACCGCATCCGCGAACATGTGCGGCTCACAGGGGGAGACTTCGCTGCCCTAGTCAACCGCAGCCTTATAGAAACCCTCACTCGGTCGCTAATCACCAGTGTAAGCACTCTCTTCGCGGTTGTTGCCCTAATGCTATTCGTCGGCTCAACCATCATGAACTTCTTGGTCGTACTATTTATCGGTATTGTGGCAGGGACCTACAGCTCCATCATGATAGCTGCCCCACTACTTGTGGTCTGGCACAACGGTGAGTGGTACCGTTTCTTGCCATGGCTGAAGAAGCCAGCTGGGTCATAGTCAACACGCATTTATCGTCAAATAATCGTGCTACACCAGCCCCGAGAGCCATTCCGGGGCTGTTTGTTGTTCCTTCACGCTTGTGGCAATCGCCCCTAACCACACTGAGTGCTTATCTTGATCATATGCAAAGTTGAAGAATATGCTTGGGGCAATCGTCGTTGTCGGGACATAGAATTATTGATGGCGAAGAACTATCTATGGCTCCATAGTGTTTGACAGCGGCCATGGGTTGTGTTATTCTTCAGGCTCACCGCAATATAATGTAGTGTTATGTCATGAAGTGCCCATATTGTAACTTTAAAAAGTCTCAGGTTGTAGACTCACGCGATACGGAAAGAGGTGTGCGCCGCCGCCGAAAATGCCTGAAGTGCGCATCTCGCTTCACTACCTATGAGCGCCCACAACCGGTGGTGTTCTTCGTCATCAAAAAAGATAAGCGGCGAGAGGAGTTTAGCAGGGAAAAACTCTTCACAGGCATTCGGAAAGCCTGTGAAAAACGCCCCCTCCCGACAGGATCTGTGGAAAAAGTAGTCACCGATATCGAAAGCGAACTTCTCGCGCTGGGCAAACCAGAGATATCATCGTCAACCATCGGTGATATGGTCATGACTCAACTTAAAAAGCTAGACAGCGTAGCTTATATCCGATTCGCCAGCGTCTACCGTGACTTTACCGATATTGCCGACCTTAAACAGGAGGTAGAGTCACTCCTCAAGCACGCCCCCCAACCAAGCGGGCAGCTCTCCCTGCCAATCACGCCTTAAGTTTATTCAAAAACAGCCTCACAGGAGCCACCGTGGGTAATAATGGTGAAATAAATAAAGATGTGTCTGCCAGTCAGAGCCAGATTGCGCGCGCCGTTTTCAATGCTGCCGCAACTATGGGCATTTCGGATCGCGAAGCAGTGGAAAAACTGACCGGCCAGGTCATCGCCCGGCTGGCACGACCAGCTTTCCCTGGTATGGAAGACCTATTACCTAAAGCTAAGGCCTCACTTCCGCGCGCCTCGGATGCTGACATCTTGGCTATGGTGAAAGAATTCCTAGCTACCGAAAAATCAAGCGAAAGCAACGAGAAAGATATACTCAAAGATATGCCCGAAGATAAAATGCTACCTAAAATCGCTGTCCAGCCAGAAGTTAAAAAGGAGATCAGGTCCATGCCCGCCACAACCAAAGCCACCGAAACAATCCCCGCGCTCTCCGAGAACGCTCTTAGGGTATTGGAGAAACGCTATCTTTGCAAGGACAAGCAAGGAAATGTTATCGAAACACCACAGGGGATGTTCCGGCGTGTAGCACAGGTTATTGCCTCAGCCGAGACTGGCTATGACGCCACAGCGAATGCCAAACACTGGGAAGAGCGGTTTTACGCTGCGATGGCCAACCTAGAGTTTCTGCCTAACTCACCTACCTTGATGAACGCAGGGCGAGAGCTAGGCCAGCTCTCAGCCTGTTTTGTTCTCCCGATCAATGACTCCATCGATTCTATTTTTGATTCCGTGAAGCACACCGCCCTAATCCATAAAAGCGGCGGCGGCACAGGTTTCTCCTTTTCCCGTCTGCGCCCAGAGTGTGACCGCGTCGGTTCCACCGGCGGGGTGGCTTCGGGCCCAGTTTCTTTCATGCGCGCTTTCGATGTAGCCACCGACGTTATCAAACAGGGTGGCACACGGCGCGGAGCAAACATGGCCATTTTGGATGTTACCCACCCTGACATCATGCGTTTTATTACTTCCAAGGAAGACCTATGCTCGCTCACCAACTTCAACATCTCGGTCGCTGTCAACAACCGCTTCATGCAGGCAGTTATTAGCGGCGAAGATTACGCGCTGGTGAACCCGCATACGGGCGAACTCCCAAGACGTCTTCCCGCACGCGACGTCTTCGATAAGATGGTGAGTCTTGCATGGAAGACAGGCGACCCGGGTATCGTATTTATCGATCGTATCAATCGGGACAATCCCACCCCCAAACTAGGTCGAATCGAGAGCACTAACCCCTGTGGCGAGCAGCCCCTCCTGCCATATGAGTCCTGCAATCTGGGGAGCATCAATCTGTCGCGTATGCTCATGGCTGTAAGCGGGGGAGGGACAGCGGTAGACTACGACAAGCTCAAAGACACCGTACATCTGGCTGTACGCTTCTTGGACAATGTCATAGATATGAACAAGTTCCCCCTTC
>CAYOAR010000017.1:0-4919 GCA_964402105.1 uncultured Dehalococcoidales bacterium | reverse complement strand
GCTTTCTGAGCAAGCCATACCCGAGCCAGCCCATCCTCAATATCCTCATCAGTTGCTCCGTCGAATACCGGTGTTACTGCTTTATACCCAAGGAGCTGGCCGGTCCAGCCAAGATGAGTTTCCAAGATTTGCCCTAAATTCATACGGGAGGGAACACCGATTGGGTTTAGGACGATATCAACCGGAGTGCCGTCAGGTAGTACGGGCATATCCTCGGCTGGTGCAACAAGCGAAATAACCCCCTTATTGCCATGGCGGCCTGCTAGCTTGTCGCCTGCCGCCACCTTGCGTTTCTGAGCAACCCACACCTGTACCCATTTATTTACGCGTACGGGCAACTCATCGCCATTATCGCGTGAGAAGGTGCGCACGTTTATGACCTTGCCCCATTCTCCGTGCGGGACACGCAGCGAAGTGTCTTTGACTTCTCGTGCCTTTTCTCCGAAGATAGCGCATAGAAGTTTTTCCTCAGCTGAAAGTTCGGTTTCACCCTTGGGAGTGATCTTGCCTACTAAGATATCCCCCGGTTCTACCTCGGCACCGACACGAATGATGCCTTCTTCATCTAGCTCACGCAGGCTTTCTTCGCCAACATTGGGGATGTCACGAGTTATCTCTTCCGGTCCGAGTTTGGTATCGCGTGCCTCAATCTCATGTTTCGAGATATGCACCGATGTAAATTTATCTTGTTCTACCAAGCGCGAGGAAATAATAATTGCGTCTTCATAATTGTATCCGCCCCAACTCATAAAAGCACAGACAACATTTTGACCAAGTGCAAGCTCGCCTCCCTCTGTCGCCGAGGAATCAGCCAGCACTTGCCCGGCTTTCACTTTTTGGCCTAGGCTTACGATGGGGCGTTGGTTGATACAAGTGCCTTGGTTTGTGCGCACAAACTTTTTTAAAGGATATTCGCGCTCTTTCCCCTTGCTGTCTGTGATAACAATATGCGCTCCGGTTACCGAGCTTACGATGCCATCGTGCTTGTTGAAGAGCACTTGCCCCGAGTGACGGGCAGCCTCGGCTTCCATGCCGGTGGCCACCAGCGGTGCCTCGGGTAGTACCAACGGGACTGCTTGGCGCTGCATGTTTGCGCCCATCAAAGCGCGGTTGGCATCGTCGTGCTCAAGGAAAGGAATAAGGGCTGCCGCCACGCTGAAGATTTGCTTTGGCGATATGTCCATATATTCAACACGCTCAGGCGCAACCACGACATATTGGTCGGCAAGGCGCGCTTCAATTTTGTCATCGATAAATTCCCCGCGCTCATTAAGCCGAGAGTTGGCCTGGGCAATGGTATATCGATCTTCGACATCAGCGGGCATATACTCGCCTATTTCCGCAACGAATGGCACAACCTTGACCGGTCGGTCGAATCGCGATAAGCGCAGAGCAACCTCTGGCGTAACCATGGTGCCGGCGGTGAAGACAAGTTTATTTTTGCTGTCCTTGAAGTCCTCGCGCAGCCTGCGTCCCATCAACTCAGTGCTTTTGCTGGGGAGTGCATTTATGACCTTACGGTATGGTGTTTCCACAAATCCATAACGATTTACGCGCCCATAGCTCGCGAGTGAACCGATAAGACCGATGTTTGGTCCTTCAGGGGTTTCGATAGGACATATGCGCCCGTAGTGGGAATAGTGTACGTCACGCACTTCAAACCCGGCTCGCTCACGTGATAGGCCCCCCGGCCCCATGGCCGACAGACGGCGCTTATGAGTTAGTTCCGCCAAGGGGTTGGTTTGATCCATAAATTGCGATAGCTGTGAGCCGCCGAAAAACTCGCGAACGGCAGATATCACAGGGCGGATATTGATTAGGGCTGCCGGTGTGAGTGCTTCTGCCGAAAGGATGCTCATTCGTTCGCGCGCTACTCGTTCGAGTCTAAGCAGGCCCATGCGGAACTGGTTCTGGATAAGCTCGCCCACAGTGCGTATGCGCCGGTTGCCAAGATGATCAATATCATCGGAATCGTCTTGGGCGTTGTTTACCATGATAATGCGCCGAACGATCTCCGCCATGTCCTCGCGGGACAAGGCACGCTCTTCGTCTGAAACCTTCCCTTTTAGCCCCAGACGACGATTCAGTTTGTAGCGTCCAACCATCCCCAGATCGTAATGTTCGGGGTTAAAGAACATATTCTGTAAAAGCTTGCGGGCGTTTTCTTCATTGGGTGGGTCACCCGGGCGCACCTTGCGATAGATATCCAGCAATGCATCTTTTTCAGTACGTATGTTAGCCTCTCGCTCTGAGGTGGCTTTCATGTAGCGATGATCGGGATGTGTATCCTCACCGGCAAACATATTGAATAATTCATCGTCGCCGTAGCCGATAGCACGTAGTAAGGTTGTAACCGGTATTTTGCGCTTCCCATCAATCTTGACTGAAATAACATTTCTGGCGCTAGTATCAAAATCGAGCCATGCCCCCCGGCTTGGGATGAGATTGGCCGAGCAAAGGTGACGGCCGGTAGCCGGGTCTTCTTGGGTAGTAAAATATACGCCCGGTGAACGTAGCAGTTGGCTTACGATCACCCTTTCCGTACCAGAAGTGATGAAAGTGCCTTGAGCCGTCATAAGAGGCATATCGCCAAAAAAGATGTCAAACGGCTCTTTAATCTCACCAGTGCTTTTAACTAGCAAGCGCGTTTTGACATAGAGCGTAACTGAGTATGTCTGGTCGCGCTGACCGCATTCTTGCTCAGAGAGGCGCGGCTCACGAAATTCATAATCTGTCAGACTAAGCTCTAGACGGTTACCAGTAAAATCCTTAATAGGTGACAGTTCTTCCAGAAGTTGCTTTATGCCTTCTTCCTGAAACCATCGAAATGAATCCAACTGGATCTCGATGAGATTCGGCACGTTCATAACTTGAGGAACGCGTGAGTATAGTTTGGACGCGGCGGGAGTACGCCTTCCCGCAAATAATGTTGTCTGTTCTGGGGTCATTTCACTCCTCACAAAAAATAACGCCGAGGGTATACGGAATTAAGTGGTTACGACCCATGACTGGGCGTAACGGAAGATGTGGCGATGCATATGCAGGAATAAACAAGAAATGTCGAAAAGCATAATAGCAAATTGTTAATATATCAGAGAAGACCCGGCCTGTCAAATATGGTGAAATTTATGTCCGCGTGGCCTTTGGATGAGTGATGGGGTAGCAGTTCAGAGTGCAGCACTTGGTTTAGCTCACGAGATGGGGCATGCTGCGCAGGACCTAGACAAACTACTTCGAACAGGCATTGATGTGGAGGATGACAATTTAAATAGGTATGAAAGCCCCATTGCAGGACAACTTGGTGAACCAACCCGCAAGAATTATAATGCTCATACTGGAGTAATCAGAATGAATAATTCTATCCACTACAGAACTGCGCATTCGTATCCGTGGTATCAGTATTGGTATTGGGGGAAAAAATATGGTGTCGACCACAATGCCTTGCCGCTTCCCCCATTGACGTATTTTGGAAATAATGGGCAAATAGTCGGTCCTCCAGCACCCTCAAAACCTGGGAGCATACAGTAAAGGCAATAGGTGCTATGATAGAATCAGGGCGCTGGAAACCTAGATGTGCTTTGAGTGTAGAAGTAGCCCAGTCAAAACGCGAATGCCGAAAGGCACGGCTCTTTGCTGGCCGGAATAATTCATCTGGATCAATTAGCTTACTGAGGGTTGGCGGAGTGCCTGGAATGAGGTGGAGAACCCTAGTTTCTGGCAGAGTTGATGCCTCGGTAAAGTTACTGAGTTATTCGGGTGGGTGATCAAGCCAACATGTACAAACGCATCATTTTAGGATTTCTTGCAATACTATGGATTGCGTCTACCGTTTTAACTAGTTGCGGAGGGGATAATGTGCGATTAGAAAAAGCATTGAATAATTTTTCTAAACTTGTTGAAGAGAAGAACCTTGGTAATCTTACGCTAACGATTTACTTTATCAACCCATATATTCTTACTCGTGTAGCTTTGAGTGTTGACGATTTAATTAACTTTAGGGATGTTCAAATAATCATCATTAACGGCAGTGAATTGGAAGAACACGTTGACCTATTATGGCAGATAAACAAGGGTAATACGATACCGGTAAAAAACAAATCTCATGTAAACGCCCGCATCTATTATGTGTTTGAAGTTGCGGAAGAAGGCAAGATACTTGATGTTTCTATGTGGGGAGGTGGCAGAAACATTTTTGTCAACGGAGTTGAGGTCAAAGAGAACAGTGTGTTTTATGATATTATAATGCCATTTCTACCGGCGGAAATAGGCAGGCTCTTGGAGGCATATTTAGGTGATGCGCCCCGGGTTTAGCCAGTGCGCGATAAGGGGGTCTTCCTCTGGCATTTTTTGTTTTGCCATTCTCCTATTTTCGGATGTCTTCAATTGTGTAATCAGGGCTTATCTTCGGCTTCGGTGTTCTGCAAGGTATGGTTAAAACCCTCCATCAACAAAACATCAGAGACGCATGTTCTGAGTCAACACTAATCAATTATCGGGGTCTTTTTTGATGGTTTTGATCGTATTTCGCGATACCTTATAGATCATGATAACCAGTCGTACCTTGTGTGTAATATACTCCACGCAAGCAGGGCAAGTGTGTACACACTTGCTAGTTTCCAATGAGGAGCGGGGGTTCCGCTCCTCATTGGAGCATGTATTCGGGTATCAGCAAGTGGTTATGGGCGGTAAGTTTCTCCGGAGTGTAGGTCTTGCCAGGGCTAAGTGTCAGATATACCTTAAGAATCTGGCTTATAACTTCTGCAGGGCAGGACACCTGCTGGCAAGGTCACGAGCCTTGGTACTTAATAGCGCGTAAGATTGCTGAAATGCAAAGTATAAGGGGGGAGATAATAACCTTAAAAACGGCATCTATCTTTAGCTGCGGGTAAATATCTTAGTTTCACCGGCTTTCTCTGGGA
>CAYOAR010000016.1:0-3606 GCA_964402105.1 uncultured Dehalococcoidales bacterium | reverse complement strand
CGGCCAGATACAGGGCGAGGACGCCTACAATACCTTCATCTCCCAGATTTACGCGGCCGGCCTTGAAACGGTTATTGCCGAGACCCAGATCCAACTGGACGCCTTCCTGGCAGCAAACGGCATCGAGAAATAACACAAGATATTACTATACAAATGAAGGCCGGAGCGGTAACGCCGGCCTTCATTTGCTTGTGCGGGCTGAGAGTAAAGTTAGATCCAAAGTAAGGGAGGAATGTAAATCAAAACCTAATGGTAAGCGGTCCAATCATGCCCGACGACAGATATTTGCGGTCAATATCCAGGTAACCCGGCGCCCGACCACCAAACATCTTTTGTTCAGCTTCATTATCGCCCAGTAGGCAGTTGGCATGCGTATTAAGCACTGTAATAATCATCGTATGATCACCGCCCTTTACCCCCGAAAACTCCGCTTCAAAAGGGTAGAAGGGTAGCAGCACTACCCCGCCGCCATCCAGCGATATTGTTGCGCTGTAGCGTACCTCACCTAGGGAAACGGTTATATCGTGAATCCCCTCGGGCAACATAAAGCGAACCGTGTATGTCATGTCACCGGAGTAGGTTGTGAATCCGAATTGCTCCCATGGCGGCAGCTTACCGCCACCTAACAAGGATGTTTGTCCATCCGGCAAAGCCAGCGAGATATCGGTCACATTCATGCATCGCATCGGCTTGTGTTTTGGCTCGAGTATCCTAAGCGTCTCGGGAACACCAGTAATGAACACCCTCATAGTACCCGCGCCAAATGCAAAGCTGGCGCCATCGGTACAAATTTCGTGCAGCTGCCCGCTCAGCAAATCCAACTCACACAGCGTGCCCTTACAGTTAAAGTTGAACGCGACATCAACAGGCTTTGCTGCTTCATTTAACAACATAAAAATCTCGCAACCGGCTGGTGTCCGTCTATGTCGCATGGCTATCATGCTGGATTCCAACACTCTAACCGAAGAGCTGATCACATCCCGCAGACGCTCGATATGAGTGATAAACTCAAAGTCATCGGCTATGGGAGCCTCAATTGTAATCACGCGCCCGCCACCCCGGGCAAATGCTTTTAGCCGTTCCAACACTTCATTTTTAAGCTCAACGCGTGAGGGTAGTATTATGGTGTCAATCCTACCGCCAGACGGATCGGTGAAGGGGCCAATATCTAAGGGCAACATTGTCAGCGCATCGTCCCAAATATACTCAAAATCGATAAGGTGGTAGGTTAATTCGCGTGCGATTTCGTCTACGGCATCCCAGGGCAGCTTCCAGTTATTGACATGCGCGTCCCGTTTAGCCTGTTGATACTTGTAAATGTTGTCGATTGGGATGTATAAAGCGGTTGTCGCGCCGGGCACACCGATATTGGACACCTGTGCAGCGCGACCCACATGAGCATTGATCATGGGGCCAAAGCGTTCAATCGCCGGGTCGCCGGGAGAAACACAATGTATATTGGGCTCTTCTGGTTCCATTTCGGATATCATCAGGATGAATTCGTCGACGCCTCGGATCACCTGCTGCTCTAGAACGAAGCGCATGCGGTCAGGGTATTGCGCCGAACCCATCAGCGCGAAAGTCTCGCTGATAGCCCTTTTTTTTCCATAAAATCGCTTACATGAGCCTGCATAGCGAGGGAAATCATTGAATCGGCCCAGCTCTATGTTGTCACTGATCACGTCGATGCCGGGATGGTCGTTATAACGATTGTTTTTAAAAAAATCTCCGCTAACCGAGCATAAAGTTTCTGTGTGATTATCCATATCCTGATGCCCCACACTCAGTAGGCCATGGGCATGGCACCATTGTAAAACACCACCATAAAATCCATCGGCGGCAGCTGATGTCCAAACATCGCGATAATCGGCCGAAAGTTTATCGATCAGCGCGGATGCACCGTCCCACCCGGGATGATATGCCGCTCGGTTGTAGGTCATTAGTATGGGCAGTTGATCTCGTAGGTCATACGCTTTTTTCTTGATAAAGGTATTTTCTAGCCCCACTGTCCATGGATATTCAAAGCATAGCTCAGGCTCATCATAGAAAAAGGCTTTGATAACCGTACCGAAATACTGTTTTAAACGGTTATAATACGGCACATGCATTACTTCAGTAAACCGCCGGACGGCGTCGGGATTAAGCAGGTCAATAGTGCTCAGAGCGAAATTATCCGGTTTATTTTCTATTACCGCATGAGTGATAAAGGACAAACTCTCCCATGTGACTAGTACGACACGCTCCGGCGTTTCTCCGGCGATATATGTAATGCAACTGCCGCTGACGCCGCACTCTAAAGGTTTGCACGGTCCCGCGGGCGCATAGAATGAGTATTTATTAATCGGTATAGCACCTGCTGACACTAAACGATCCGGAACTTGGAAGGTCACACTGTCCCCAGCCGATAAATAATAATCCAATGCAACGTGTAACTTTTTAGAGCGGAAATCTTCATTGTCGCAGACCAGTCCGGCGGCTGTCCCGCTGGGATATCCCCACTCGTCAAAAATCCACACGCTCAAACCGAGCTCTGCCGCCCGCTGGACAGCCGCTTCGGTGGAATCCAACAACACATCGTACCATGCATCATTAATGGCAGGCATGTCACCTTCATGGCCGACAATCAAGCTTATGCCGCCAAATCCCAGCGATGCGCACCAGTCCACCCAGCGGTATATCGCTTCATTGCCCTTGTCAAATCGTAGATTAAGCAGAGGTATCAACCGGTATTCCTTTTTGATCTCACCGAGCGCGTCTTCTTGAATACTCATGTACTTCCACTCCTCGTACAGTCGTGAGAGATAAATGAAATTGCCGGCCAGCTAACGCAAGCCGACAATTCCAACATTTTTGATCAAGCGTGTGTTACCAACGCAACGGTTTCATTTATTTGTAATTTGCCAGACCCATCTGCTCGGCGGCCTGGGTTAATGCCTGATCGGCACCAACATTTAACCATTCTTGGACGAAAGCATCCCAATCGTCCAGGGAGCGCGTACCGAACACAAACTTTGGAAGCTCGACTTTCTCAAACTCGTTAATATCGGTCAGGATTTCCGGATCAGGGTTAGTGACGAAGTTGTTAGCCCACCTGCTCATGTTCGCTAGTGCTATGTTATCTTCGCCAATTATCTTGGTGCCCTCTGGGAAGCCCGGGATCAAGGTAGACAGCCACGGACCACCAAGCCCAATGGTTTGCCATCCGGCATTGCATAATCCTGTTGTGTCCAACTCTCCGGTCCAGGTGGGGTGTGTGTTTTGATCGACGTTAAACGCCGCCGTGCCGTCATCGTGCCATTCGATGACCATAACGTCTTTGTTGAATACTTTATTGCCGCCGGCTTGCATTGTTTCGAAATAGTCATCGCCTGTCCATAAGCTCTCATCCAGGATGTGGCAGATGCGCTTGAATTTTACGGGGTCTTGCGTCGTAGTTGTGGGGAACACGAACATGTAGGACGGGCCCGGGGCGGGGGAAGCCTTGCCGGTACCGATTGGGGGCATCGGAACCCAACGGTGCCACTCGGTGTTTTCTTGCACACGGCCTCCGGTAGCGTCCATTTGCTCCTGATGAATATTGGAAGCAGGATAGTTCACAAAACCGAT
>CAYOAR010000015.1:0-2079 GCA_964402105.1 uncultured Dehalococcoidales bacterium | reverse complement strand
GGCGGGCCTGTTGCAGAACCATTGGGATTGGAAAGACCTGATTTGGTTGTATCAGAGGCCAGGCTGGCTACTTCGAGTTCATAATCCGGCTGGGCATAGACAATATCATCATAGGCCCCGGAGGCGATAAGCATTTCTTCGAATTCAGAGGGGTCTACCCTTTCCGAGAGTACCAAGACTTCGATGTTGGTGTATCTGGATGATTCGGAGGAACGGAGGTCGTTACCACTTGAACCATCCCTATTGCTGTCAGAGGCGAGGCTGTCGGGTAATACGGCTGATTGTTCAAGGTTATCACGGACAGCATCAATGGTTAGGGTGGATTCAATGGTGAAAGGGAGGGATGAGAGCTTAGATTTGAAAGATTCTTCTTGATTTTCCTTGTATTTGACGATGAATCGGTCTGTTTTCCCTGCATCGGGGTCCGGCATTGGGTAGAGGTCATCATAGGGATAGCCGTATGGTGATTGGTTAAGAAGATCGAGATAGGGGTCTTTTGAATCTGAGGTGTTGGAGAGAGTGAGGAGCTGGGGGTTGCTGGCAAATATACTGGTGGCACCGAGGGAGAGGATGAGAGCGATACTCAATGCCACGTTTAATAACCTGTTCCCCTTGTTTTGGCACTTCATTATCAGATGACCTCCAATAGATTTCCCAAAGATGGCTTCCGGCGGCTCTCATGCACTTTGTATAACATGAGGATGGTGTATTTAATCTTGTGACATATGTTACACCATACGTATGGTGGGCATTATATAAACCAGGGCATCTGCTTGTCAAGTTTACGTATTACGTCAAATTAAAATAGCACCGAAATGAGTATCGGCACGAGGGGCGTAAAGATCAATTTCGCTGCGGTCTGAGCGTACTGTTTTCTTGGTATGACCGTTACGGCGGTTGGCTCTGCCGTTGTGCTCTGCCCCCAGCCTTTGATCCAGAATGAAAGTTTGAATCACCCCGGGTTTAGTGGAGAGTTATGCTCTCCTCCGAATTGTATTTCGCGATAACTTTATAATCATCATAACCAGCCGTACCTTGCGTGTGTAATACACTCCACGCAAGCAGGGCAAGTGTGTACACACTTGCTAGTTTCCAATGAGGAGCGGGGGTTCCGCTCCTCATTGGAAACTGCTTGTTGGGGCATCGCCCCAAACCCTTTGACTTCGGGCCAAGTTGGCCCGAAGTTGCGGCGCATAGCGCCTTGTTATTTTGCTGAAGATTAGTGCTCCACCATCATGTCTTTTTCGGTCTTTGTGATACCAAGAATATGATCAATATTCGCTTTAACTGTAATAATCTCTCTCATCTCTTTTTGAAGCGCACGATACTCTGAATAGCCTGATTTCTTCTCAGCGATCAGCTCCTGCCATTCGCTTTTTAGATCGTCCATCTTGGGTAGTTTTTCACCGTTTAGAAGTTGTTGAATCGTTGCCTTTGCTGCCCGGTGTCTGGTTATCTCAGTCTCATGTTCCGAGAGAAAAGCGTTGCTGTATTTCTTTGATTTGTACTCTTCAAAAACAGGGCGGGTTCTGGCGTAATCTATGACAGCAGACCGTAGATCGGAATTGCGTTTTAGGGCAGTTTCGATTGATTTGAGTTTATCCGAGACATTGTGAAAACGTTCTGTTGTTTCGTCTGCCTTTGATGATAAATCCTCATAGGCCAAAAGACTCATTTCTTGGAGATATTGTAGAGCAGCAGCCATCTGTTTGAGGTTATATACCGTTGCCCAACGAGCATAGGCTGGTCCTTTGCCATCCCTCAGTTTTTCCTGTATGTCAATGATGAGATTTACCTTGTGTTGAGGTGTTGATTTGGTGAATCGCGCTGGCCGGCTTGGTAATTCAGAGTGTCCTTTGATAACGGATAGAATGTCGTGAAATCCATATCCGTCACCGAGGGTAGAAGCCCGAAGTCTGGTAAACCTCTCCTGCCCTTCGGCACGGAAAGAGAGGGCATTTCCTCTCCCCCATTTATGCTCGAACCCGGTTTGTTCCATCAGGGACAGAAAAGCGTCCAAGTCATTCGGATTTGACGACAGAGCATTATCAATTGCCGCCCTCAGCTTCTCTTTGAATG
>CAYOAR010000014.1:0-6963 GCA_964402105.1 uncultured Dehalococcoidales bacterium | reverse complement strand
ACTGGAGTGGTATCGCACCGAGGCTAACTACTTGGATATGATCCGCGACACTGAGCAGCTCCTGCTCTTTCTCTCCAATAATCTCTGCCGCACCTCTGTCATCAGCTACCAGGGGCAGCAAATTAACCTCGCGCCGCCTTGGGAACACCTGAGCATTCGGCAGGCTTATATCAGGTACGCCGGATGGGATCCCATCGGTTCATTTGATGCTCGTTGCTTTGACGATGATATGGCTCTCCAAATCATCCCTTCGCTTCCGCTCGACCGGCCGGTTGTGCTTAAGGATTATCCAAAAGAGGCAGCCTCACTAGCCCAATTGAAACCCGGAGAACCGGACATCGCCGAGCGGGCAGAGATATTCTTAGGCGGGCTGGAACTGGCTAATGCCTACAGCGAGCTCAACAGCCGCAAGGAGCAGATGTGGCGCTTTTCCGAAGAGGCCGCTGTGATTGAAAAAACCCAGGGGCGGCGCGCTCCTTTGCCTCAATCATTCTTAGAGGCAGTGGGGCATATGCCTCATGCCGGCGGCATCGCTTTGGGCCTCGACCGCTTAGCGATGCTATTTTGCGATGCCTCTTCAATCGATGAGGTGCTGGCGTTTACCGCCGAAACCGCTTAAGCCTATGGGGTTGCCATGCTTTGGTTGCCAACTTTCCCACCACACACAAGTTCTTAACCATAATCTGTGTGCACCAACTCCGATATAGTATAATTACAACAAATCTACCTCGTCACCAAAGAGTTTTTGCCCGCTGGAGACAAGTATGATCTTAAAAGATATCAAGTGGCACAACCTTACCGATAGTGAAACCCTGACAAGTCTTTCATCCACATCAGATGGGCTTAACCAAGAAGAAGCCACTAAGCGGCTTGCCGAGTACGGCTTGAACGAGCTTCAGACAGCCAAAAAGACCTCTCCCTGGATGATTTTCTTTGAACAGTTCAAGAACTTGCTAATTATCATCCTGCTGGCCGCCGTTATACTATCGGCAGTGCTTGGCGAGTGGGTAGATGCCTTGGTAATCTTCGTCATCATCGTTTTCGCTGCCGGTCTTGGCTTCATCCAAGAGTATCGTGCTGAAAAATCACTGGATGCTCTGAAGAAAATGGCTGCCCCCACCGCCACCGTACTGCGTGGCGGTAAACAAATAGAGATTCCGACTCGTGATATTGTTCCCGGCGACATCTTTTTTATTCAAACCGGTAACCGCATTCCTGCCGACGGCCGACTGCTTCAAGCAGTGAATCTGCGTGCCGAGGAAGCCTCGCTGACAGGGGAAAGTGTGCCGGTAGAAAAAATTACGGCACCCATAACCGGTGAAGCCGGGATCGGTGACCGCCGGAACATGGTATTCGCCGGCACAACCGCAAGCTATGGACGTGGGTTGGGCGTTGCCACCGCCACTGGCATGACCACCGAGTTCGGCAAGATTGCAAGCCTGCTCCAAGAAGTCAAGGAGGAAGATACCCCTCTCCAGATAAACTTGGCACGGATGGGACGCTGGATTGCCATCGGAGCGTTGGGGTTGACCGCTGTTCTGTCACTCTTGGGTGTGATGCGAGGCAACCCCATCTTGGAAATGCTGCTCTGGGGCGTCAGTTTGGCAGTTGCCGCTGTACCTGAAGCGTTACCGGCTGTAGTTACAATCTCTCTCTCGCTGGGTGTCCAAAGGATGGCTCGCCGCCATGCACTCATCAGAAAACTCCCCGCCGTGGAAACACTGGGGTGCACCAACTACATCTGTTCGGATAAAACCGGCACCCTCACCCAAGATCAAATGACGGTGCGGCGCGCATTTGCCGGCCTTGAAGCATATGATGTAAGCGGCTCGGGCTACGCACCGATAGGCGATTTCCTAAACAACGGCCGCGCCGTAGGCAACGCTACTACCTCCCCCGCCCTCAAACAACTCCTCACTATCGGTGCACTGTGTAATGACACGCGTCTAATTAAGGAAAACGATACCTGGGATGTCAGGGGTGACCCTACTGAAGGTGCTTTGGTGGTGCTAGCAGCCAAAGGTGGTTTATCACAGGAACAGCTCAACCGCGAGATGCCGCGCATCCACGAGATCCCTTTCAGCTCCGAAACCAAGCGCATGACCACCGTCCATCAAACCAAATACGGTAAAGTTGCCATGGCTAAAGGTGCCGCTGAGGTCATTCTAGAATCATGTAGTCGCATATTCGATGGTGACCAAGAAAAAGCGCTAATCGATGTCGATCGGCAAAGAGTGCTGGACACAGCCCAGAACATGGCTGATGCCGCCCTTAGAGTGTTGGGGCTAGCCTACCGCGGCGTGGGCGATGGTGCCACCAGCGCAGATATAGAACGGGATATGGTCTTTGTGGGGTTGGTAGGGATGATCGACCCGCCGCGTCCCGAGGTTAAGTCCGCCATTAAGGAATGTCGAGAGGCTGGCATTCGCACAGTAATGATTACCGGCGATCACAAAGCCACTGCGGTGGCCATTGCCCGGGAACTTGGTCTGCTACAGAAAGGTATCGCCTATTCCGGAGCCGAACTTGACCAGCTAAGCCAAGACGAGTTCGAAAACATAGTAGATGATATTGAGGTCTATGCCCGCGTTTCGCCAGAGCATAAGCTACGCGTGGTTGACGCCCTGACCAAGAAGGGGCACGTGGTAGCCATGACCGGCGACGGCGTAAATGACGCTCCGGCCCTGAAACGGGCTGATATCGGCATTGCCATGGGCATCACCGGCACCGATGTCACCCGAGAAGCCGCCAACATGGTACTCACCGATGACAACTTCGCCTCCATCGTCGCTGCTGTGGAGGAAGGACGAGGCATTTTTGCCAATATCAAAAAGTACATCATCTACCTGCTCTCAGCCAACTTGGGCGAGATCCTGCTCATGGCAGCCGTTATCCTTTGCGGCCCGTTAATGGGACTGCCGGCTGGCATTGTACCGCTGGTAGCGGTACAGATACTGTTCGTCAACTTGGCCACCGATGGCTTACCGGCCATTGCCCTTTCGATTGATCCTCCAGAACCGGATATCATGAAGCACAAGCCCCGCTCGCGCCGGCAGAGTATTTTCACCCCAAGCGTGTTAAGTTACCTACTGATTGCCGGCGCATGGACCGCCGCTGTTTCATTGCTTGCTTTCCTCTGGGCTATCAACACCCGCACCGGCGCCGAGGATGAGGTGCTTAGAGAAGCCCAAAGTATGTGCTTCATCACGTTGATCCTTGTCGAGCTCTTCAACGCCCTGAACTGCCGCTCACTGAGCCACTCCGTCTTCCAGATAGGCTTTTTCAAGAACAAGTGGCTACTGCTTTCAATCGCAGTACAGATACCCCTGCTCCTAGCTATCGTATATTGGGAACCGATGCAGAGTGCATTTAAAACGCATTCCCTAGACGGCGAGGAGTGGCTGATAGCCATTGGGCTAGCCAGCACTATTTTCATCGGACTCGAGCTATACAAACTTATCAGGCGCATAGTCACGTCTCATGATAGACAAAAACAGCGCGACTAATTAGATGCCGGACAGCCGCCCCAGATGATCCACAATGAAATACCCGGCTGCCAGAGGAGGTTGAGCTGCTATGGATTCTGTTCTGACCCATAACGACATCTTGGCTCGGCTAGATGCTCGCCCGCCGCTGATTGAGGGCTTTCTTGATCTTAATCTTCAGCTTCAAAACAACGGCTTTGACTTAACACTACGCAGCGTGGCAAGCTTCGCCTCGCCCGGTCAGCTTGCTTTAGGCAACAACGAACGCATACTGCCGCAAACACAAGAACTGGAATATGGCACAGGCGAGACCCTTGGCCTCAGCCCTGGTCAATACCGTATCACTTATAACGAGATCGTACACTTGCCAAAAAATATCATCGCCCTTGGTTTCCCTCGAAGCAGCCTGTTACGCTGCGGCGCAGATATACGCTCGGCGGTCTGGGATGCCGGCTATTCCGGGCGCTCGGAAAGTCTGCTCGTAATACACAATCCCCACGGTCTGCACCTGAAACGCTGTGCCCGCCTTTTGCAACTCGTATTTTTTCAACTCAGCGGGGATAGTGACGGCTACCAAGGCTACTATCAGAACGAAAATACTAAACCAGTGGTCTGAATATCATCGTCGCAACCCCATCTCTTTCAAAAAATGGGAACTTGCGCCTGCGTAGCCTTGACACTAATGTCCTGAAAGGATAACATCAATGAATGTCTGAATCGTGGCGTACCTGTAATGCCTGTGGGCGTGAGTTGGAAGCAACGACAGGGCAACCTTTAAGCACCATCCTATCAGGTTGGTATATTCTCTCTCGCATCAGAGACAACTCCTACTTCGACCGCATGAGTTTTTGCTCTCAAGGATGTCTTGTCGACTGGGTGCAAATCCAACAATCGGAGGTTCCCGAGGTCTTCCGGCGTTCTTTTGACGATGACCTCGTCCGCTAGTTTTGTTCCTCCCCACCAAGCTTGTGTCTCAATGAGCTTTTTGATTTAATTAGGCGGTTTTATATGCTCTACTCTCTAGATTTCTAAGAAGCCTCCTTGGCTGAGACACAGTCATATAAAACCTACTCGAAACAATATGAGAGGAGTGCGTTTATGGAAGAATTACCTGCTATTGGGAAGATCTCATCAGAAGTATTCAGCGAACTTGCCTTCTCGCACCTAGGTGCAAATGATAAAAGCAGCTTGGTCAATCCTCGGCACGGAGCTGGCGTCAGCATTGTCGAAATCGCGGGACAGGCCGTTTCATTTGTAACCGACCAAATCTTTATCATGCCAGAATATGGCTGGGAACGGGCGGCATGGTTTGCAGTGCACACTTTGCTCTCAAGTTCCGTTGCCTGCGGCTTGCCGCCTAAATACCTTTCCATCAACTTGGGTTTTCCTGCCGGGGTAACCGAGGCAGAACTTGCAACCATGTGGGAAACCATGCACCAAGAATGCGAGAAAACGGGTGTCAGTATCATCTCTAGGCACCTTGGCCGCTACGAGAATTGCCGCTATCCAATGGTCGGCGGGGCCACAATGGTGGGAATCGGGGAACCAGATAGTTACGTCAGCCCCAAATTCATCAGGCCGGGGGATAAAATCATCATCACCAAGGGACCTGCCGTCGAAGCTACGGGCATCCTCGGCACCATGTTCCCAGTACACAACGAGCAATCACTGGGGAAGGGCACCGCGCGTAAAGTCAGTGATATTTTTTACAAGATGTCCGTCATGACCGAAGCTATGACAGCGGTTTCCGCTGGCGTACGCGATGATGGCATCTCCGCCATGCACAACGCTGGCGAGTACGGTATTTGGGGCGGTTTGTATGAAATGGCCAAGGCTGCAGGCGTAGGGGTTAGGATAGATCAGGACAGGATTGTTATTGAGCCGGGTGTTGCCGAAATATGCCGCCTCTATGGCATTGACCCTTATACCTCTGCCGGCAAAGGAGCTCTGATTATTGCCTGCCGCCCACACAAAGCAGACGAGGTTGCGCGCCTCATCCAAAAACAGGGCATCAGGGCATCTATGGCAGGAGAATTCACCGAAAAAGAGCAGGGCATGATACTTACAAAAGGAGGCAACCCTCGCCCCTTGGTACGCCCCGTAGCAGATTCGTTTTGGAAAGCCTTCCACGGCGCATTGAAACGAAATGTAAAATAGCACAACGAGCAACACACGAAACATCGTCGGTTTTATAGGCGGTTCACTTAAGGTCGCACGGTAGGATGCCTAGCCACACTGTGTATTGGGAGTGCCCGATGGAGTATAACCCGATTGTCGTTTTTATTACCGCATCCAGTGCCGAAGAGGCGCAGCGCATCACAGATGACTTGCTCGCAGCTCGTCTTGTCGCTTGCGTGAATACTATCCCAGAGGTATCCTCTCGCTATTGGTGGCAAGGCAAGATTGAGAATACATGCGAAGCACTCCTTATAGCAAAAACGCGCACAGCTCTTTTGAATGATATTATTAAGCATGTAAAGAAATTGCACTCTTATGAGGTTCCGGAGATTATCGCCTTGCCTATTACAGGAGGAAGCACGGATTACCTCAATTGGGTCGAGACTGAAACCGGATCCTCATCATAACTACGACTTTGCAGTGCTTAATAGAGACACCTTCATCCTAATTATCTGTTGATGTAATTAATAGCCGTAGTAGTATTCATTTTTCGTAGGGGCGGTGCTGGATGAAAAAATCACCATTTCTTACTGTGCTCTTTGGTCTGGTGCTTATATTGCCATCGTTGGGATGCACCACTTCAGTGGCAAGTACTGGAGATGACCGTGGATACAGGTTTCAACCTGCGTCTTTGCCATCAACCGCTTGGATTCTCGAGAGCTACGGCAATCCTTCAGCCCCCACCAAGGTATTGAGTGGCACCAACATCACTTTAGAGTGGAACGAGAAAGCGGATGTTTTTAAAGGGTGCTCCGGTATAAACAGCTACGACGGGACAGCTCTCATTCAAGGAGAAAAACTTGCTATCACCTCCATAAGATTTACTGAGATGGGAAGCTACAACCGGGAGGTGCTGGCCCAAGAGAAAGCATTCCTCGATCTCATTTTCAAGGCGCAGACTTGGGCTGTGGCGGATGGCAAGCTTGCCATCGTCTGTACAACAGGGGAAACGTTATTGTTCCGACACGACAAAGGCCTACCTCCAGCACCCCTTAGTAATCTGGCCAATACAAGCTGGACTCTCGACTCTTTTGGCGCAGGCAACATAGTAAGCTCTGTCCTTGTGGGCACTAAGATCACCCTGAGCTTTGATGATGGAGCCGAGAGGTTTTATGGCTCGGGCGGCATAAACAGCTACAGCGGGCAATGCCTCATAAACGGTCCCGATATAGAGTTATCCGCTCCAATAAGCACCATGATGTACAGTTACGACCCGCCCGGAGTGATGAGACAGGAGACAAAATTGTTTGATCTACTTGGGCGGGCGGAAAGTTTCAAGGCGACCATAAAGGAACTTACT
>CAYOAR010000013.1:0-10087 GCA_964402105.1 uncultured Dehalococcoidales bacterium | reverse complement strand
ATCCTCTTTGCATATCAGAACTTCCAGGCATCGGTAGCTGAGAATCACCCTAAAGTTCCGGGCATGTTCTTGTTGGTTTTTGGCCTCCCGGGGCTTATCATCTTGATGCTAACTGTGTTCCTGACTTGGTTTCGCCACTTCAGGGCTAACAAAAAGACACAGAAGCGTGTTTAGGGTTAAAGAAACACCAACGGCGCCAATCGAGTAATACCAAAACACTTGATAGCAGGGTGCCTGAGTTAGAGAGCACAAGTTTGTAATGGGAGGGACATCTCCGCCATGGCAAACTCGTGTTTCCCCTAAGTATCACGTGATATATATCAAATGTATACCAAAATAATCATCGCGTTGAGTTTTGCCGGTAGGCATCCAATTTATCAGCAAGTCTTTTCCTGCCACGTTGGATTATGATGAGCACAAAAACACCATTGGTATCCGCTGTTCTTTTGGCTGCTGGCAAATCTGAGCGTATGGGGCAGAACAAGCTCCTAATGCCCTTTGAGGGGGGCACTATCATCGAGCGCACGCTAGACAACCTCTTAGCCTCGCGCGTGGGCGAGGTCGTGATTGTCTTAGGCGCGCGTGCCCAAGAGATAGGAGCTGTCGTTGGGAAGCGCTCTGTGAAGCAAGTACTTAACCCCAACTATGCGCAAGGTATGAGCACCTCGCTTAAAACTGGCGCTCAGATGATAAGTAAGAAAGCAAAATTTATCATGGTAGTGCTTGGAGACCAGCCATTTGTCACTTGGGATACCTATAATCAGCTTATTGAGGCTGCCCTAGAAACAGATAAAGGCATTATCATCCCTGTCTATCGTCAGCAGCGAGGCAACCCCATCATAGTAAAAGCGGACTATATCCCAGAGGTAGTGCGTTTTACGGGAGATGTTGGTGGGCGGGAACTTCTCGTGCAATATCCAAATGACGTACTAGAGGTTGTGGTGTTTGATGAGGGCATTATCATCAACGTAAACACACGAGACGAGTACGAGAGGCGCATTGGGCCAGTGCGATAACCAAACACGGATCGCAATGGCAAGGACTGTTTGTTTAGCCGCACATCATTTTGTATTGCTAGGGCGGCGATTGGTATTACGACTTACTGGGTGTCGCCCGCCTGCTTTGGGTGGGCGGACAACCTGCCTTGCTGGGGCGGGTTTGCTATAGTCGAAGCCATCGAGAGTGCGTCGTTCAATCGGTTTACCGAGTAGCTTTTCTAGGTCGCGCACCATGGCGGCGTCCTCGGGGGTGATAAAAGTGAAAGCTTCCCCTTTGTGCTCAATGCGCCCAGTGCGTCCGATACGATGAGTGTAGGTGTCGGTTGAGTCTGGCATGTCGTAGTTTACTACGTGTGAGATGCGTAGTACATCCAGACCACGAGCGGCAATATCGGTTGCAACCATGATTTTAACTGTGCCATCGCGAAAGCTGTCCATTGCTCGTTCACGTTGCCCTTGTGATAAATTGCCTTGTAGTGAGGCCACACGAAAACCTTCGCGAGCCAAGTAGTCAGCCACACGCTCGGTGCTTCTCTTGGTGCGAGTGAACACCAGTACCGATTCTGTTTTGGTCTCTTTTAGTAGTCTTGCGAGAAGCATGGTCTTTAGGTGTTTTGCCACTGGGTATAAACAATGTGCCACAGTGCTCGCAGGACGCGTTTGACCAATTTGCACCGTAATAGGCTCGTTCAGTACATCCATCACGAGCTTGCGGATGTCGGGGGGCATTGTCGCAGAGAAAAGGAGTGTCTGACGAGCGGCGGGCAAGCACTGTACGATCTTGCGGATATCTGGTAAAAAGCCCATATCGAACATGCGGTCGGCCTCATCGATTACCAGCACCTCCAAGCGGTCCAAATTAATAGTACCGCGCCAGATGTGATCGAGCAGGCGGCCTGGGCAGGCAACGACAATCTCGTAGCCATCTCTGAGCTTACTTATCTGCGGTTCCATACCTACTCCGCCGTAGACAGCAGTGCAACGTAGTCCCGTGCTTCGGCCTAGGCTGCAAAATGAATCGTAAATCTGTTCGGCGAGCTCCCTAGTGGGGGAGATGACTAGAGCGCGAACTACTCCGCGCGGACCCGGCAGGAGACGATGAAGAAGTGGCAATGCGAAGGCTGCCGTTTTACCTGTACCAGTTTGCGCTAATCCAATTACGTCGCGTCCTTGCATAATGGGGGGAATAGCTCGTTTTTGGATGGGAGTAGGCTCGTTGTAGCGGGCACCGCGCACCCCAACCATGACTTTGAGGTGTAACCCAAAGTCATCGAAGCTGCGTACTGTGTCAGGGGCTGTTTCTACCGGAAATCCTTGGAGCCCGGGGGTATCGCCACTCGGCGGCAAAGTATCTTTGATGTTCATGGATGGCCCTCTTATGAAACATTAGGCGCAGTCTGGGTCATCCAGTGCTTGAATGGAACTAGAAATAAATCCCCTGCAGAATGTATAACCAAAACTAATACCTTACTCTTCATTATAGCCCGAACGGTGCATGATGCGCAAAAAGTGCATGATAATCATCGCCAATTCATTTATATATTTACACTGATTTGTGATACTATTAGGCAAAGTGAGGACGGATAATATGGCCAGCACAAAAGCGAACGCAGGTACTGAGAAAGATAGAGCACTCGAACTGGCTATTGACCAAATCGAGAAACAATTTGGCAAGGGTGCCATCATGAAATTGTCCGAGGAGGCCAGCCAGCAGCAAGTAGCCGTGATTTCCACGGGTTCGGTTGCGCTGGACATTGCCTTGGGAGTGGGTGGCCTGCCGCGGGGGCGAGTGACCGAAATCTTTGGGCCTGAAGGCTCCGGAAAAACCACTTTGGGGCAGCATGTCATTGCCCAAGCGCAAAAAATTGGCGGCAGAGCGGCTTATATTGACGTTGAGCATGCCTTGGACCCGGCTTACGCGCGCACCTGCGGCGTGAATTTGGATAACCTTTATGTTGCTCAACCAGACACTGGCGAAGAGGCGTTGGAAATTGCTGAAACGCTCGTAAGGAGTGGAGCCATTGACATTATCGTCATCGATAGTGTGGCAGCGCTTGTGCCGCGCGCCGAGATTGAAGGCGATATGGGGGACACCCACGTTGGGCTTCAAGCCAGACTGATGTCGCAGGCACTGCGTAAACTTACCGGTGCTATTGGACGCGCAGGCACGGTAGTGGTCTTCATTAATCAACTCAGGGAAAAGGTTGGCATCGTCTTCGGCAACCCTGAGGTCACGCCGGGTGGTCGAGCGCTCAAGTTCTATAGTTCGGTTCGGCTTGATTTGCGGCGCATTGAAACAATCAAACAAGGCGAGCGGGCGGTTGGTACCCGCGTTAAGGCCAAGGTGGTCAAGAATAAGGTGGCACCGCCTTTCCGCGTGGCGGAGTTTGATATTATGTTTAGTTCCGGTATTAGTCGCGAGGGCGACATTGTGGATCTAGGCGTCAAATCGGATGTGATAAAGAAGTCCGGAGCTTTCTTCTCTTACGGCGATGTTCGTTTGGGGCAGGGGCGGGAGAGCGCAAAAAGTTATTTGCAACAGCACCCCGAGTTGTCTCAGGAGATTGAGCAGAAGATACGCGCCTCAGCTGTTGCCGCAAGCGATATCGGGTTTGCCGGTAGCGAATAAGAATAGACCGCCGAATTACGGCGGCTGTATTTTAGCGGGGTGATAAAGCTGAGGCTTGGCCTCAGCTTGTTTTTTAGAATCGAATATGCCAACTATAACTAGACTCGTTATAACCAAAGGGCCATATCCGCGAGTGCGCATCTACCTTGATGGATGCTATGCTTTCAGCTTGGAGCCTGAGGCGGCTGTCAATTTAAAGAAAGAACAGCATCTAAGCGAGGCTGAACTAGAAAGAATTGCGCGTACCAATGAGCGCGAGCGTGCATTGGCAGCAGCCTTGCGTGCACTCGTGCGCCGCCCGCACTCGTGCCGAGAAATGGAGCAAAAACTTGCTCGTAAGCAATTCGATGCAGAGACAGTGGCCGGCACCATTGCTGATCTTGTCGCGCGTGGATTGCTGGATGATACTGAGTTTGCGCACTTTTGGTGCGAAAACCGCGATGCTTTTCGTCCGCGTAGTCGTGCCTTTGTAGGGCTTGAGCTTAGGCGTAAAGGTGTGACCGCTGACGTTGTTGGGGCGGCCACTGCCGGCATGGATGATGAGACGGGTGCTCTCAGGGCAGGAGAGAAAAGAGCCAAGGTTCTCGGGCAAGTAGATCGCGATACTTTCCGCCGTCGCTTGGGTGACTATTTAAGACGGCGCGGCTATAATTACGATGTCATAGAGAAAACTATAAACGAGCTGTGGCAGGCAAGGGCTTAGAGCAAGTTCTCGGTTCCCAGCCATGGGTTATATTCTGCCTGGGGCGCTAATAATCGGCAGTTGGGAACCGATTACTAATATATTGTTTCACCGTCTCCTTAGTATCCCCGGGGAGGCGGCAAGGAAGGGGATTAAATATAATGGGTACATCAGCATACGTGGCTATGGGGATGGCGTTTATCATTGGCGTCGTCTTGGGCGGCATGATAGTCTTCATGTCGCGCGGTTTCATGGCCAGCCGACAAATTCGGGCGGCTCAAAAGCGGGCTGTGCGTATTGTGGCTGAAGCTCGCAACCAAAGCAAAGAAACAGTCAATGAAGCTAAGGCGGAAATCGACAGGGTGCGCGCCTCTGCCGAAAACGAGGCTCGCGAGCGCCGATTAGAGCTTCAACGCGCGGAGAATCGCCTGACACAAAAAGAAGGGCACCTCGACCATAAGATAGAAGAAGCTGAGGCTCGTGAGCGCCAGATGGCCACCAGGGAGAAAGAACTAGAGGCTATCAAGAGTCAGCTAGCAGAGTTAAAAGAGAAAGAGATTAAAGAACTGGAGGCAGTTGCGCGCTTAAGCACTGATGATGCCAAGCAACTCCTCCTTGCCAGAATGGAGAATGAGCTCAAGCAGGAAGAGGCGCGTCGTCTGCGTGAGTGGGAGGAGAAAATCCGGGATGAAGCCGAAGAGCGGGCACGGGGCATCTTAGCTCACGTTATCCAGCGCAATGCTTCGGAAGTGGTGGCAGAAACCACCTCTTCCACGGTGCCGTTGCCATCGGATGAAATGAAAGGCCGCCTCATTGGGCGCGAAGGGCGCAACATTCGCGCCCTAGAGCAGGCTACAGGGGTGGATCTTATCATTGACGATACTCCGGAGGCGGTTACCATTTCAAGTTTCGATTCAGTCAGGCGCGAGATCGCCAAACAGGCGCTCAACAAGCTAATCTTGGACGGACGCATTCATCCATCGCGTATTGAAGAGGTGGTCGCGAAGGCTCGAGAAGAGGTAGAGGCCACTATTATCTCCACCGGCGAGCAGGCAGCATACCAAGTTGGGGTGCACGGATTGCACCACGAACTTATCAAGCTTTTAGGGAGGCTCAAATACCGCACGAGCTATGGCCAGAACGTGCTGGCGCACTCCCTTGAGGTAGCAAGCCTGTCAGGTATGATTGCAGCCGAACTGGGTGCCAATATCAACGTCGCTAAGAAAGCGGGACTTCTTCATGATATCGGTAAGGCGGTAGATCGTGAGGTGGAAGGAACCCACGCTGCCATCGGTGCCGACCTAGTAAAACAGTGGGATAAAAGCAAAGATGTGGTGAGGGGTGTAGCCGAGCACCACCTGGACACCGCTGACGTAAGTTTCTGGGGATTCATTGTTTCGGCAGCGGATGCGATTTCTTCTGCCCGCCCCGGTGCACGTCGTGAGTCTTTGGAGAATTACCTTAAGAGACTGAAGAGCTTAGAGGAGATTGCCGACAGTTTTACAGGCGTTGATAAGAGTTATGCCATTCAAGCTGGACGCGAGATCAGAATTCTTGTTAAGCCCGAACAGATAGACGATTTGGCATCTTTGCGACTGGCGCGAGATATTGTGAAAAAGATTGAAGACAGTTTAGAGTACCCCGGTCAGATTAAGGTGACAGTCATTCGCGAAACGCGGGCTACGGACTACGCAAAATAAGGCTCGCAGTTTCCGAGAAACAAGGAACATCATCTGGTGCCGATACTAGTAATCGAATAAGCAAGCACAGGGCCGCTTTTCTAGAAGACAGGAAAAGCGGCCCTGTGCTTGAAGCGTTTATGTATGACTGACAGTGGCGAAGCGGTCTTAATGCTTCTAGTGTTAGCGTAATCCTGCTGCATTGCTCCTTTGTTCTTCGCATGGCATAATAAGCCTGTATGAAAATTCTTGCTATCGGCGACATTATAGGCAAACCGGGGCGGGATGCCGTGGGGTTATTGTTACCCGATCTCAAACGATCGTGTGCTGTCGATTTAGTTGTGGCTAACGGCGAGAACACCGCTGGCGGTATTGGCATCACCCCTGCCATTGCTGATGAACTTTTCGCCTGCGGCGTGGATGTGATTACCTCTGGCAACCACATTTGGGCGCAGAAAGAAATCTGTGAGTATCTGAATGGTCCTCGACCGATAATTCGCCCTCTGAACTACCCGCCGGGTATATCTGGGCGCGGCTATGTGGTTCAGGGCGGAGTGATGGTGGTCAACCTTATCGGGCGCACTTACATGAATTCCTATGACTGCCCATTCCGTGCCGTAGACAAGCTTCTTGGGGAGCTTGCGCAGGGTGTGAAGGTTATTATCGTCGATTTTCATGCCGAGGCCACCTCAGAGAAAGTGGCCATGGGGCGTTATCTGGACGGGCGTGTTTCAGCAGTATTGGGTACTCACACCCACGTAGCTACCGCCGATGCTCAGATTTTGCCCCATGGAAGTGCCTATGTGACCGACATTGGTATGGTGGGGCCTAAGGATTCAATCATCGGGGATGACATTCAAGGGGTTATTGAGCGTTTTCTTACCCAGATACCGCGCCGTCTTGTAGTAGCTTCGGGCAAGCACATCATCTTCAACTCGGTGCTGTTGGATATCGATACGGCAACAGGTAGGGCACGAAAGATTGAGAGGATATACCGAGAGGTTGATATTTGAAAGCAAAGCGATATGAGACAGACGCCTGTGTCAAGGAGCAGCCCGCCTTGCTGCATCGCAGGACGTCTGTTCCCAATTATTGCTTTAGGTTGCGAGTAAGTCATGAAGATAGATCTTCACGTTCACACCAACGCCTCTGATGGCAAGCTCTCCCCGGCTGAGCTTGTGGCGCTCGCTGTTTCCCGAAACGTGGGACTACTTGCCATTGCCGATCACGACACGGTAGCCAGTATTGCTCCTACCCTAGAAGCTGCGCGACAACACCCGGATTTGAACGTTATTCCGGCTATTGAGCTTTCCAGCCATGCTCCCGGAAACGAGGTGCACATTCTAGGCTATTTCATACAACATAACAGCCCTGAGTTAGCGAATGAGCTTAAGATTCTCCAAGACTCGCGCGGGGAGCGCGCTCGGGCTATTATCGCCAAGCTACAGGGTCTTGGGTTGGATGTGAGTCTGGCGCGGGTACAAGAGATTGCTGGTGCGGGCAGCATTGGGCGGCCGCATATCGCCCAAGCTCTGATGGAAAAGCGCTATGTGAGCGATTTTCGCGAGGTGTTCGACAAATACCTTGGTCAGGGCGGTCCGGCTTATGTGGAACGCCACAAGCTGACCCCGGCACAGGCAATTGCATTGGTACTGCGCTATGGTGGTCTCCCTGTACTGGCGCATCCTACCACCTTGAACTTGGAAGAACTATTGCCTGGTATGCTCACAGCCGGGCTCGTGGGGCTTGAGGTTTATTACAAGGACTTCTCGCCAGAGACGCGACAAGATTTGGCGAATTTGGCACGACGGCATCATCTAATAGCCACGGGTGGCACCGATTATCATGGTATTGAGCCTACCGAGGTGATGTTGGGCGAAGCAGGCGTGCCATTGTTTGTGGCCGAAAACCTTTTTGCCTTGGCACAGAAAAAAGGGATAAAAATATAGGGGGTGTGAGGGATAGATGAATGACTGGATAATTTTTGGCCTTGTGTTCACTGGGGCTTATTTACTGGGCTCAGTGCCAGTGGCGTACCTCGCTGCACGCTGGTTTGGAGGGGTTGACCTTCGCAAGGTTGGCTCGCGGAATGTTGGTGCCTCCAATGTGTCGGCTACTGTTTCCAAATGGGTTGCCATACCGGTCTTGCTATTCGATATTTTTAAAGGAGCTCTCCCGGTGGTACTCGCGAGGTGCTTGGGGTTGTGTACCGGTATGCAGGCGGCGGCGGGAATTGCCGCGATACTCGGTCATAATTGGCCGGTATTTTTAGGTTTCCAAGGCGGACGTGGCATCGCTACTAGTCTCGGGGCAGTACTTGCTTTGTCGCCTCCAATAGGGGTTATTGTACTGGTCGGTTCTTATCTTTTTGCACCTTTCAAGCAGCACAGCCTGGGGGTGTTTTTGGTTGTCTTCTTCATGCCGTTCATTGCCTGGTTTTTTGCTGGTCCGTTTGGTATTGAGGAAAAATTGCCAACTACGCTAGGATTTGTGGCCATTACCTTAATCGCTTATGCGCGTCGACTGATCCATCGACGCTCGGAGTTGAGTCAAAATACACCTGCTATTGAACTTATTTTTAACCGCCTCATTTTTGATCGTGATATCCGCAACCGCGAGTTGTGGTTACGTCGGGGGCAAGCAGGCGAGCCGCAGGCTTAGTGGCTCTTGGGACAGGGCTATTTAGGCAACGGCGGCTACAACATGGCGTTGAACGGTACACTTCTTTGCCAAGCAGTAAACGATGCTCGTTGTTGAGCATAGTATTGGCCAGAGAGTTGCCCACAAATAGACCACTTAGTATATTTCGTAGCCATAGGCGACTTGCCTGGCCGCTAGGGCTTAGTCCGTGAAAGGAATGCTTTGCTTTAAGGGCAGAGCGGGTGTTAACTATCCCATTGCGGCGCGGCTGCGCCCTCCGGTGCGTCATAACTGGGGATAAATGGCTTGATATCCAACACAGGTGTACCGTCTATCGCATCTAGACCTTCGACTAGCAGGGCATTACCTTTTATTTCCAGCAACTTAGCGACTTTTTGCCCCAGTGGGTTTGGGCGGAAGAGTGAACGTGATGCAAAGACTCCGACTACTGGAAGGTTAGGATTACCTCGATAGCGTACCTGGAGTGCCATATCTGCAGGGTTTGATGCTTGGTGTGCCCAGTAGATGACAATGATATGGGTGTATCTTTCCAATCCTGCGAATCCTAGGGTAAGGTGGGGGGCGATTACGATTTTAGAAACGATGCCTTGCCAGTCATGTTCTGGTTTTGGGGTACTCATTATCGGACTTTGTACATGCCCGATGGGCACAAGCTCCACTCGCTTATTGGTGTTAAGGTCTTCTAAATACGACATTGTTAGTCTTATCCCCCAATAATTATACCAGAATCGTAATTAGCCATGGATAAGCGGAGTGAGTTACGCCAAAGTGTCAAAACAATTTACTGTTAATTATTCCAACAAGCCGATAATATAATCCATTATACTTTTAAAGCGATGATCTGTGCTCTCCGCGCAATGACCGCCGACTACAATAAAGCCATTATCGTCTTTGATTGTTATATATGTAGAGTTGCCATCCAGCCATAGAGTCCCATCGATTTCGCGCTGAATCTCTCCAAAATCACTATTTTCAAGAATTTTAAGAAGATCATTGTATTCCTCGTCTGATAGAGTCCTTGTTTTACCTTTTATTATCTTGTTGTCATAAGTTCTGTTAATATGTAATGGGTTGTATTTCCAACGAATTGCTCTGAACGTATTTTCAGTTATTGTCTTATCAGATTTAATTTGAATAATCGTGTAATACGGCTTTATTATAAGAGCATTTGGACCTATCGACAGTGTCACAACAACGGAGTAGTCATTGTTTGTGCTGTCTATTTTTCTGCTGTCCCAAAAGTACTCAAAATAGCCAAATTGAACTAAAGCAGCTATGATGAGGATAAAGGTTATCGTTGCCGCAGATATGATAATACCGCATTTTTTCATTGTAGCGAGTAACGCTTTCATGGGTTTGCCTCCTTGGTCTTGCCCCCAATAATTGTAGCAGAATCGGAGTTAGCCATGGATAAGCGGAGTCCGGGTACTCTCTCAGC
>CAYOAR010000012.1:0-2268 GCA_964402105.1 uncultured Dehalococcoidales bacterium | reverse complement strand
TTCTCCTGCGAGAGTCAGGGTTCGAGAAAGTCGTGCCTTCGGGCAACGTCAACGCTGCCGATGGCGGCATTGATGGTTACGGCATTTTCAAAATGAACCCATTCATGGACATTCGGGTGGTCTACCAGTGCAAACGGTACGATGGCACAGTGACTGCCGAGCAAGTGAGAGCTTTCGACAGTGTGGTTGACCGGAATGCCGACAAGGGTATCTTCATCACCACCGGCACATTCTCCGTTGATGCCATGCGAGTAGCTAACCCACCCGGGAAGAAGCGCGTTGACCTCGTGGACGGCACACGGCTTGCGGAGATGTTCAAACTGGCAGGAGTTGGTGTAAAAACCATCTACTCCGTGGACGATGATTGGTTTAAGCAGTTCGAGGATCATCAATAAGTGTTCAAATTTATCTTTAATTTCCAAGGGGCTTTTGCCTTGATTGGGCTAGGGGCTGTCTTGTTAACGATATTCAATGAATTTCCAAACACAACCCCGGTCGGTTGGTTTCTAGTAATTTTCGGTGCGTTGATTATCGGGCTACGCCTGTTCGTCAAGGATTAACACCTCAAATGCGTGGGTCTATCCGGAAGCGCTCTAAAGACAGCTACACTGTAACCATTTCTCTCGGCTGGGATGCCACCGCCGGCAAATATCGCTACGCACACCGGCAAGTGCAAGGCACAAAGAGAGATGCCGAAAGCGTCCTCGCTGAGATGGTCAGGCAAACCGAAACCGGCACCCTTTCCAAGCCTGATAAAACAACCCTCTCTGGGCTTCTTAATCGCTGGCTTGAGGACTATGCCAGGCCAAGGCTTCAACCTCGAACAGTCGAAAGCTATGAGGACATTATCCGAAAGCACATCATCCCCAGCCTCGGGTGGATAGCAATCAAAGACCTACGCCCCGATCACCTCAATCACCATTACGCCCAGCAACTAAAAACAGGCCGCATAAACGGCAAAGGCGGCCTTGGTGCCAAGTCTGTCCGTAATCAGCACATGGTACTTCATGCCGCCCTTGATGCTGCCGTTAAGTGGGGATTGTTGATGCGCAACGTTGCCGATGCCGCTGACCCGCCGACCGCGGCATCAAAAGAACCGCGTATTATGACCGTGAATGAAGCCAAGGACTTCCTTGTTGCGCTCAGAGAAAGCCGCTATGCTCCGCTGTTTTGCCTCTTCCTGTTTTCCGGGCTTAGGAGGTCAGAGGCGTTGGCACTCCGTTGGTCTGACTTGGACTTCGAGGCAAACACTGTTTCAATTTCTCGGTCGCTCCATGAGTTGCGCAATGGGGAGTTGGTATTCCAGTCAACAAAGACTAAGGCTGGCAGGCGGCTGGTTTCTGTTCCGGCTCAGGTAATGGGGGTTCTGGCAGGGCACAAAACGAATGTGGCATTTGCTCGCAGGCAATTCGGCCTGCCGCCAGCCAAGGACGACGACCTTGTGTTCACCCGCCTTGATGGGCGGCCTCTGTTGCCAGCGACTGTGACCCATGCTTGGATCAAGCTTGTGCGGCGGCTAGGGCTTCCCGGGATAAGGCTCCACGATGCAAGACACACGTATGCCAGTCTCATGCTACGGATCGGAACCAGCCCAAAGGTCGTACAGGAGCTGCTTGGGCACGCTCAAATAGAAACAACGCTCGGTATTTATTCGCACGTCCTCCCTGGGATTAAAGAGGATGCGGTTGAAAAACTAGGTAATTTGCTCCCAATTCCTGTCAATAATTTGTCAATAAATCACTAGCACCTTAATGCTGATAGTTGCAGGGGTACGCATGGCAGACCCCTCACAAAAGATGATAAAATGTAACAGTTTACGCACAGCGCAGACCTTTGCAGGGGTTTCAACCGTTCTTCGGAACTGAGGGTCGAGGGTTCGAATCCCTCCGGGCGCGCCAAGTTTTGTGGCTAACTATCGAGGATGCCGGTTTTTATGACTTTACTAGTGAATTGTGCGCCTACTTTGGTTGGAGGACATGTTAAGTTTCAAACCACAAGGCAAGCACCAAAGGCTCATTCCATTGGGAGCGCTGCATGGGGAGCATAAAATGAGAGGATTCTTGCAAATAACAAGCCTCATTATCGCCCTCGCTATACTTTCCTCATGCGGAGCTGGTAAGCCATGGAGGGAAATTACTCTGGGCACCCCAGCCTCCACGACACAAGAGACAACAACGACAGATAACACATTGGTAGTAGAAGAGCAACCAACCCTTGTCGTAACAACAACCATCCAGTCCCCACCAGCAACCGCATCGATGCCACCGC
>CAYOAR010000011.1:0-2199 GCA_964402105.1 uncultured Dehalococcoidales bacterium | reverse complement strand
TGAATGGTTCATAGACGATGTCATTTGGTTCGGTATGCCATTCAATGGGCCGCATGAAGACTTCAAGGGGCTTCTGGGTGGGGTGGATATTCATGGAAGCGCCTTGACGGTCTAGATCCCAGACTGTCTTCTCAGTTGGCGGAGGCTTACGATGGGGTTCTTGTCCCGTTCTCCAACCATAGAGGCAGGGTTCGTGAGCCCATTTGAAGTGGAAGTAGGAAAACACACCGTGCCATCGGGAAGATAAACCCGACCTTTATAGCGCTAAGAAGTTACATCTGATGCACACCATTCTGTGGGAAACCATAAAAAGTCCTACAATTAGTTGACATGGTCTCGCGGGCTGCTCATTTTTGAGGGCATGCCGTGCCTATGTTACAATTAAAGTTGAGGTAATACATGCTAGACAGACTATCCCAAATAGAAAAACGGTTTAACGATATTGAGCAGGAGATGGCCACCCAGGCTACGGCAGAAAACCCGCGCCGCTTACAGGAATTAGCCCGAGAGCGAGCGGGGCTTGAGGACGTGGTTACAACCTATCGGCAGTACCAAACTACCATACGCACACTTGATGAACTTAGTGAAATGCTCGCCACCGAAACCGATGACGAGATGCGAACGCTTGTAAAACATGAGGTGGCTTCTCTTGAAAACCGCCTCGCACAGGAGCATGAGGGGCTAAAATTAGCCCTTTTGCCCAAGGATCCAAATGATGGTCGCGACGTTATTATGGAAATCCGTGCTGGCACAGGCGGAGACGAAGCAGGTATCTTCGCCGCCGACCTTTTCCGTATGTACTCCCGCTATGCCCAACTCCTTAACTGGCAGGTGGAAATAATTGACCGCAACGAGCCTCACCCGGGCAGTTTAAAAGAGGTCGTTTTTGAAGTGAGAGGCCGCGGCGCATTCAGTCGCTTGAAGTACGAGCGCGGCGTACATCGTGTCCAGCGCGTGCCAACTACCGAGTCATCAGGGCGTATCCACACCTCAACAGCTACAGTGGCGGTACTGCCTGAGGCCGATGAGATAGAGATGAGTATTGATCCTGCCGACCTAAAAATAGACATTTTCCACAGCGGCGGAGCGGGCGGGCAAAACGTCAACAAAGTGGCAACGGCGGTACGCATTACCCATCTATCTACGGGAACAGTAGTTGTCTGCCAAGATGAACGGTCCCAGCTTCGCAACCGCCAAAAGGCCATGGCAGTACTGCGTGCCCGGCTACTTGATGCCGAGCGCGAAAAACGAGAGAGCGAAGTTTCTGCCGAACGGCGCTGCCAAGTTGGTAGCGGTGAACGGGCAGAGAAGATACGCACCTATAACTATCCCCAAGACCGCATTACCGATCACCGCACCGGGCTTACCCTGCACAACCTGCCCAAAATAATGGAGGGCTACCTGGATGAGCTGATCTCTGCTGTTGCCGCAAGCGAGCAAGCCAAGCAGCTAGAGGCCAACTTGGTGTGACAATAAAGGAAGCATTAATCGATGGGCGGAATCGACTATCATCAGCCGGTCTCGTCGAAGCCGCCCTTGAGAGCGAACTCCTTCTCAGACACGTTCTTACGGTAGATGCTACAGAACTCTTTCTCCGCCATAACGACCAACTCTCTCCTGAACACAAACAAGTTTATCTTGCTCTCATTAAGCGCCGACTGGCAGGTGAACCATCCGCTTATCTCATAGGCACGCGCGAATTCTACGGACTTCCGTTCTATGTAAATCCTTCTGTTCTTATCCCCCGCCCAGAAACCGAACTTCTTGTCACGCAGGCGCTTGCTTTAGCCAGGAACTACCCAAAGCCAGTGATAGCCGATATCGGTACAGGCAGCGGCGCCGTGGTCATAGCACTAGCTAGATGTCTGCCCCAAGCCAAGTTTTATGCTATCGACATCTCCAAAGATGCGCTCATGACAGCACGTCGTAATGCTCACCGCCACGGCACGGCAGATATAACCACCTTCCTTTTGGGCGATCTTCTTGAACCCATGCCTGAGGCAGCCGACATCATTGTCTCTAATCTGCCTTATGTAAGGTCGTGTGAGCTGCCAGACACTGGTGAACCACGCACAGCTCTAGATGGCGGCGAGTATGGGCTGGACGTTATCACCCGACTGATTCAAGAAGTACCAAGCAAGCTTAAGCCGGGTGGAAGTGTGCTATTGGAGATAGGGGCAGATCAAGAAATAGGGGTAT
>CAYOAR010000010.1:0-8646 GCA_964402105.1 uncultured Dehalococcoidales bacterium | reverse complement strand
CCAAAGGCAAAAGCGTCCCCGTCTCCGTAGTCTCATAGAGTGCAGGAACATAGACGCCGGGCATCCCTGCGGCGGCACGGAGCAGTTCCCCTTTAGCCAAGCGCCCGCCGACCTTATGCTCCTTTATTAGATCCACAAGTCTAGGCAAGACAGTTTCTGCTTCACCAATAACAAAGAGGTCTATGAAGTCAGCCATCGGCTCGGGATTGAAAACGGCCGAACCCCCGGCAATGACCAGGGGGTGATCATCCGTTCGCATCCGTGCCCAAACAGGCAGACCGGCGAGGTCTAAGATAGCCAGGATATTGGTGAAAGTGAGCTCATAGCCAATGGAAAAACCAAGCACGTCGAAATCGCTCAAGGGGCGGCCGTTCTCTAGGGACCGCAGGGGCTGAGATGCCTGGCGAAGGGCACTTAACATATCTATCCAAGGCATGAAGAAACGCTCACAGAGTATGTCTCCCCGGCGGTTTAGTAGTTCATACAGGATCTGAATAGCAAGGTTGGACATGCCAATCTCGTAGAGATCGGGATAGCCAAGGGCAAATCTGAGGGCACTGGCATCCCAGTCCCTGCGCACAGCCTGCCATTCACCGCCGGTATAGCGCGCGGGTTTACTCACCTGGAATAAGAGCGTATCGGGATACAATGGACCTCCTGGTACGACAATAATTTGGCTTTAGTTGTGATAAGACGCCCCTGCCCTTTCTTGGCGGAGCCGGCATGTGAGCCCAGCACAACCCGAGCATTATATGCCGACAGGCGCAGAAGGGCAAACAAAAGCAGGCGGCTACTCAAATCACCGCACACAAGAGCCCCCGGAAACATTACCCAACGGTTTGCGGCTGTCAGAAATACGCAGAGGCCGCCGCCTATTACATTGACAGAGAGAACAATCAATACCTAAAATGGTGATTACTGAGGTAATAATTATGGAACATCTTTGGGCACCGTGGCGTATGGCTTACATTGAGCAAGCGATAGAGAGCGGCGGCTGTATCCTCTGCGATAAACCAGGGGAGATGCAGGATGAAACCAACTTTATCCTGTTCCGAGGCTCCTTCAACTTTGTTATCATGAACGCTTTCCCCTACAACAGCGGGCATCTTATGGTCGCACCATTTGCCCACACGGCACAACTATCTGTATTGGAAGAGGCTGCCCGTCACGAACACATAGACCTTGTAAGCCGCTGCGTCGATATCCTCAAAGAGGTGCTCCGGCCAGCCGGTTTCAACACCGGTTTGAACCTAGGACGGGCGGCGGGAGCCGGGGTAGACCAGCATCTTCACAGTCATATCGTGCCGCGCTGGGTGGGAGATACCAATTTCATGCCTGTGCTCTCCGATACTCGAGTGGTCAACCAAGCCCTGGCAGATACGTATAAGTACTTAAAGCCGTATTTTAAGGGCACAGCACCCTGAAATAGCGCCTTGGTACAGTTTCCCCTTCTAAAGACTTTTGTTGCAGGAAGCCATCATGAATGGCATTGACATATGTGATATATCTGTTATAATAGATATATCACATATGTCATATAAAGGAGGGCGCATTGACTATAGAAGACCTGGATTTCATTATATCCCTTTTGCCATTTCTCATTCCGCTTGCCATACTCGAATGGGGCCTAATGGTTTGGGCGCTGATTGACGTTGCCAAGCGCAAATACGTGAAAGGCAATAAAGTAGCTTGGATACTAATCATTGTACTCATCGGCATTATTGGGCCAATAGTCTATTTCCTGCTCGGCCGCAGGGACGAGCCTGAGGGGGAAGATCCCGCCTAAATCATGGTTTCAAAATTTTAACACTAAATATACGCTAGGAGGTTTCTGTTGCCAGCAATAAGATGTGAAAATCTGACCAAGCGCTACGGGCAGGTGGTTGCCCTTGACCATCTCAATCTTGAGGTGCCGGCGCACTCGGTCTTCGGTTTCTTGGGCCCTAACGGAGCGGGCAAAACCACCGCCGTGAAGCTCCTCATGGGCCTTGTGCAGCCAAGCGCAGGGTGTGCCTGGATAGACGGAGCGGCAGTTGGCATGTCCGAGCTTAGGGAGCGCATAGGGTACCTGCCCGACGTACCCGCTTTTTACAACTGGATGACGGGGCAGGAGTTTCTGCTTTTCGCGGCAGACCTTTTCCGCCTCGACCCCTTAGCTGCAAAGGCTCGCGCCGCTGAGCTGCTCGCCCTAGTTGGGCTTAAGGGAGCGGCTAAAAGACGGGTAGGGGGTTATTCGCGCGGCATGCGCCAGCGCCTAGGCATCGCCCAAGCCTTAATTAACCGACCGCAGGTACTCTTCCTAGACGAGCCGGTATCTGCCCTCGACCCCATCGGGCGGCGAGACGTTTTAGAACTCATCTTGAGATTAAAAGAGGAAACTACGGTGTTCATGTCTACCCATATTCTCTCCGATGTGGAAAGGGTATGTGATACGGTGGGCATCATCAATAAAGGTAAGCTGGTAACAGTGTCATCGGTTGCAGAGCTCCAAGCGCGCTACTCTCTCTCTGTCTTCGAAATCGAGTTGGAAGAAGAACCCTCCGGTCTGATATCGGTTATAGAAACCCAGCCATGGGTCATCAAGGCTGAGAAAGCCGCTGGCACACAAACACCGGTGCTGCGTGTGCAGGTAAAAGACGCGAGCGCCGCCAAGAAAGAGCTGCCCCAAATTGTTGCCGCCGGCAGCAGCACCCTCCTGCGCTACGAACTGGTTATGCCCAGCCTAGAGGATATCTTCTTAGAGTTGGTGGGAGGCACCGCATGAAAGGCTTGCTGACACTCTTTAAAAAAGAACTGAAAGAACAACTGCGTACCAACCGCCTCATCATTGTAGGCGGGGTGTTCCTTTTCTTCGGTTTGTCCACGCCGCTTATGACAAAGTACCTGCCCGATCTCCTTAAGCTGGGAGGCCAAGACCTTAGCGCCATCTTCCCTCCGCCGACGGCCGCCGAAGCCATGCTTCAATATGCCTCGACGATGATACAGTTCGGGGTGCTCATCATCATCCTCGTTGCCATGGGTGCCGTTTCCCGCGAGCGCGAGAGCGGCACAGCGGCACTTGTGCTATCCAAGCCTGTGGGTTACCCGGCTTTTATCATCGCCAAGTTCAAGGCTATTGGCTTTACAACGCTCACGGGCGTCTCCTTGGGCTGGCTGGCTTGCTGGGGTTATACTTACCTGCTTTTCGAAAACGCCCCGGCTTGGGGGTTTTTCTTACAAAATGCCCTCCTAATGCTTTACCTTTCATTGGCCATTGCCGTAACCTTGCTGTTCTCCAGCCTCTTCCGTAATCAGCTCGCTGCCGGAGCGCTGGGTCTGGTAACAATCGTCGTCTTGAGCATCGTCTCGAGTCTGCCGTGGGTGGGAAAGTATCTTCCGGGCGAACTTATCAGCTGGGGGAACAGCCTCATAACAGGCGAACCCGCCAGCGCAGCTTGGGGGGCAGCTGCCGTCACCACCGCGCTCATTGTTTTAAGCCTGTATCTGGCGTGGACAAGCCTGAGGAAGAAGGAAATCTAGCCAAACATCCAACCTCCGATAACGAGCATCAAGCAAGGCAGCTGCCGAGGTGTTTCACCCCTCAATCTGCTATCGAGCCGGGAGAGGCACACTATGGTCCCGGCTGCCTTGCTTTGACACTCCACACCTCTTTCCTTACAATTCCTTAAGCCAAGAGTTGCAGCGCCAGCTTTTGGCAGTTCCGTTTTAGAATCGGGTGAAATATGCCAACAGGCGACGAAATCCGCACCACATTTTTAAAGTTTTTCGAGGAAAAGGGGCACAAAGTTATCCCTTCTTCCTCGCTCATCCCCCACGGAGATCCCACCCTCCTCCTCACCACGGCGGGCATGGTACAGCTCAAACCATACTTCTTAGGCCAAACCGAGCCGCCCGCCAAGCGCCTGACATCGGTGCAGAAGTGCTTCCGCACCACCGACATTGAGTCGGTCGGCGACTCCTCGCATCTTACTTTCTTCGAAATGCTGGGCAACTTCAGCGTGGGCGACTATTTCAAAAAAGAAGCTGTCACTTGGGCTTGGGAACTCATCACCGAGCGCTTCAAGGTGCCGCGCGAGCGCTTATGGGCAACCGTTTATCTTGACGATGACGAGGCTTTCGCTCTCTGGCGCGATGTCATTGGTGTGCCTGAGCACAAAATCGTCCGTTTGGGCGAGGCTGATAATTTCTGGGGGCCTGCGGGGGAAACCGGCCCCTGCGGTCCGTGCAGCGAGCTGCACTACGACTTCGGTAAGGATACAGGCTGCGGTAAAGCTGACTGCAACCCCGCTTGTAAATGCAGCCGCTTTTGCGAGATCTGGAACCTTGTCTTTATGCAGTTCCATCAGGACCGAGAAGGCAACCGTACCCCGCTGCCAAAGCCCAATATCGACACCGGCATGGGGCTGGAGCGCATCACCGCCGTACTCCAGGGAGCACGGTCGGTTTACCAAACCGACCTCTTCCAGCCGCTTTTAAATTATGCCGCCCGGATATTCGGCAAAGCTTACGGGCAAGATGAGGAAACTGACCAGGCACTCCGGGTGGTAGCCGAGCATGGGAGGGCTGTTCCTTTCCTTATCGCCGACGGCGTCATGCCCTCAAATGACGGACGCGGCTATGTGTTAAGGCGGCTACTCCGCCGCGCGGCCCTTTTCGGACGCCGCCTCGGCCAAAAAGAGGTTTTTTTGACAGATCTGGCGGAGGCTGCCATTCGGCAGTTTGCACCGACCTATCCCGAGCTTAACACCCGCCAAGCCTTTGTGTTAGACATCATCCGGCGCGAAGAGGAGCGTTTCAACGAGACCCTCTCTACCGGCTTAAGCCTGCTGGACGAGATAATCGCCAGTCCCGAGAGCCGAGAGGTCATATCCGGAGCGGCTGCTTTTAAGCTTTACGACACCTACGGCTTCCCCGTTGAGCTTACGCGCGAGGTTGCCGCTGCGCGCAGTCTCCGGGTTGACATGGATGGCTTTAATGCCGAGATGGCAAGACAGCGCAACCGAGCACGAGAAGCCCAGAAGTTCGGCGGAGGAGAGGTCAAACCTGTTGGGGCCAATTTCACCCCGACGCTCTTCGTAGGCTATACCGAGCTTACCAGGGAAACGACGGTGGCAGGCATTGTCGCAGGCGGCGACTGCATCGCCCAAGTAAATGAGGGAGAGCAGGCTGGGCTGGTGCTTGCCGCCACACCTTTCTATGCCGAGATGGGCGGTCAGATAGGTGATGCCGGCAAAATTACCTCAGGTGACAACGTATTTATCGTTACCAATGCCGTGAAACTCAACCCCGCCACCACCCTTCACCAAGGCTATGTGGCGGCAGGAAGCTTTGCGGTGGGGAATATCGTTACCGCCGAAGTAGACCGAGAACGGCGCACCGATATCGCACGCAACCACACCGCGACCCACCTTTTGCAATGCGCCCTCAGAAAAGTGCTGGGTGAACACGTACAGCAGCGCGGCTCTCTGGTCACCCCCGGATACCTGCGCTTCGATTTCTCCCACCTTGCTCCCCTCACTGCGGAGCAAATTAAAGAGGTACAAGATTACGTAAACCGCGAGACCCGCCAAAATCATCCGGTCTACGACCATCAAATGTCCTACAAAGAGGCAACCGCCGCAGGCGCTATCGCCCTCTTTGACGAAAAATACGGTGATATGGTGCGCGTGCTCTCGGTAGGACGTCCGCCCATCTCCGTTGAACTTTGCGGCGGCACGCATGTTTCCGCCACGGGCGAGATCGGGCTTTTCCAAATCGTAACCGAGGCATCTGTCGGTGCAGGACTGCGCCGCCTAGAGGCAGTTACAGGACGCGAGGCTGCCCGGACTGCGGCCGAGAGCCAAACTGTTTTATCTGCCATCGCCCGGCTGCTGGAAACCACTCCGGGAAACCTGTTGGATAAAACTCAAGCCCTCATTGACAGCCGTGATGCCGAGAAGCGCCGCGCGGAAGATCTGGAGCGCGAACTGGCACTTAAAGACGTTTCCGCACTCTTGAGCCAAGCAAAAGAGGTTAATGGCATCACGGTGCTCGCCTCTCGCCTCAAGCCCACCCGGCCCGATCTCTTACGTGACCTCGCTGATGCTCTGCGTGCCAAGCTCGGCTCAGCAGTGGTGGTGCTGGGTACTTTGAGCGAAGACAAGCCGCATTTCGTTGTCGCGGTCACGCCCGACCTCATTGCCCGAGGCTTCCACGCAGGCAACATCATCCGTGAAGTGGCCAAGGCAACAGGCGGCGGGGGCGGGGGCAAACCTGACCTTGCCCTCGGCGGGGGCAAGGAGCCTTCCAAGTTAGATGAAGCCTTAGCGCTCGTACCGAGTCTGATTAAGAAGTAGATTCTTTACAAACCATGCGCACTTTGGCATTGGATGTTGGCGACCGGCGCATCGGAGTGGCTGTTTCCGACCCCACCGGGCTTATCGCCCGGCCCCTTGCGATTATCACCCGCAAAAATGAACCATCTGATATACAGGCTGTTACGGAACTTGCCCGTGAGTATGGGGCTGGGCAGATTATTGTTGGGTTGCCCCTCTCACTGGACGGCCGCCTAGGGCTCCAGGCCGAGAAAGTGCGCCTGTTTGCCAGCGCATTGGCCGCCGCCCTCGTCATCCCTATTGAGCTGCGCGATGAACGCTTCAGCACCATTACCGCCCGCGAGCACCGTTTGGAGTCGGGTGCCGGGAAAAAGAAGCGCCGCGCCCCGGATGACGACGCGGCAGCGGCTGTCATTTTGCAGAACTATCTGGACGAGATGCGGTCATCCCGTTAATGTTGTGTTTCTCTCAAGAATTATTATGCCGCACATGAGGGATGGCATGAACCCCGCCTACTTTTGATACAATAGTTAGACTTATGAAAATCCTACAAACAATTCGCAACTATATAGAAGTGCTTAAGGTTCGAGAAACCCTGCTTTTAGGCTTCTTGGGTTTATGCTCAGTTATCATTGCTGCCTATAGCTGGCCCGGGCTCCATCTTTTGGTACTCCATGGTTCTCTCTTTTGGCATTGGGGTGGCGTTGTCTATGACGTGGTGACGGGCGGTAGGCTGTTTCTGGCCACCATGACTATCTTGATTGCCTCCGGGGGAGCTAACGGTTTAACCAACTACTTAGACCGCGATGTGGATGCTCGCATGGAGCGCACCAAGAGGCGAGTTTTCCCCACGCGCCGCATCTATCCGGCTGAGAAGGGGTTGGTTTGGATATTATTTCTTATTGTTGCAGGCTTGGCGCTGTCTTGGATTTTGCACCCATATGTCTTTTGGGCTAATTTAATCGGCACGGCTGCCGCCGCTGTTTTCCGCAAACGTGTCATCTGCGTTTTCCCGCAAGGCGCCATTGCCAGCTGCGCTCCGGTATTGATGGGGTGGTTTGCGGTTCGCAGCGATATCAGCATGGAATTGATATTGCTCTGCCTGCTGATTATTGTCTGGCTTCCGCTGCATGTTTGGAGCGTCATGGTCTCACACCGCGATGACTACATCAAAGCGGGGCTAACATTTTTCCCCATGAGCGTTTCGGTGCGTACGGCGGTCTTCATTCTATTGATATTTGCCTTTCTTCTGAATACTGTGGCTATTTTGTTATATTTTGTGGCTCACTACGGTTTGTTGTATCTAATAGTTGCGCTGGTGCTGGGTGTAGCTATGCTGTTCGCCACGGTACGATTGGTAAGCTCACACAAGTCTCGTGACGCATGGAAGTTATATAAGCTCTCCAGCTTTCCATACCTCGGGCTGATTTTCATCGCCATCTGCCTTAGTATTGGGCTATAAGCGGCTTTCCATTTTATAGTATTACAGCCACATAGCATATTTCGATGACAGTGCAATAGCCTTGAACACTTTTAACCTTTCAGCTACTTGCGGAGATGCCCGTGCCGGCGAACTTACAACCCCTCACGGCGTAATTCCCACCCCGGTTTTCATGCCCGTTGGCAGCCAGGCAACGGTTAAAACCCTTGTTCCCGACGAAATCAGAGTTCTCGGAGCGCCCATTATTCTTTCCAACACCTACCATCTTTATCTGCGCCCCGGCATTGATGTCATTAAGAAGTTTGGCGGGTTGCACCGTTTTATGGACTGGGATGGGGCCATCCTCACAGATTCCGGCGGTTTTCAGGTGTTTAGCCTATCGGCTCTTTCCAAGGTCAGCGACGAAGGGGTGGTTTTCCGTTCGCATATTGATGGCAGCAGCCACTTTTTAACGCCCGAGATGGCTGTGGAGTTCCAGTCAGAGCTTGGCTCTGATATTGCTATGGTGCTGGATGAGCCCTCTCCTCCCGATGCCCCGCCCGGGAAAGTGCGGAGTGCCATGGAACGCACGCACCAATGGGCTAAGCGCTGTCTCTCGATCAGCAAGCGAGGCGGCCAACAGCTCTTCGCTATTGTACAAGGAGGCTTCTCCCCCGAGCTAAGGCGTGAGTCGGCTGTAACTCTCGCGGAGATGGACTTCCCGGGTTATGCAATTGGAGGTCTCAGCTTGGGTGAGCCAAAAGAGGTGATGTGGGAAACGGCAGCGGTCGCAACCGACCAGCTGCCCCGAGATAAACCGCGCTACCTTATGGGAGTGGGCTCGCCCGAAGACTTTGTGCAAGCAGTCTCGCTCGGTATCGATATGATGGACTGCGTTCTCCCCACGCGGGT
>CAYOAR010000009.1:0-2400 GCA_964402105.1 uncultured Dehalococcoidales bacterium | reverse complement strand
CCTGCCTCGTGTAAAGCGCCTTAATAATTCCGGGTTCGAAGTTGCAGCCCTCACAGTCGGCATAGTCAGTGCGGCATGGCTTCTAATATTCAACGGAAATGCCCATGACCTCACCAGCGGTGGTGCGCCTCTGCGCGTTGTCGTATTTGCTCTGTATTTAATCGTAAACATCATCGGTATCTGCTGGATGAGCTATTTGCTACGCATTGCGATGGGTGCGCGCAAGTTGTCTCCGGGATGGTATCCGTTGTTGATATCGGGCTATGTCTTGCTAATTACCGCGCAAAACCTTGTCGTTCAGTTATCGCTCAAGCCATCCAGTTTAATCCTAACATTATTATTCGGCTTTGCCGCTCTTGGTTGGGTTGTATATGGGTTTGTCAGGCGCAACAACATAACAAGGATTAGCGGACTGGCAATGGCTTTCTTCGCCGTCATTAAGCTGTTCACGATAGACCTCGGCGGACTGGAAACAGGGTGGCGCATCGTATCTTATTTCACGGGAGGAGCTTTGTTGTTGGCAATTTCGTTTGCGTATCAGTGGTTTAGCAAACGATTGGAAAACAGCGACCAGAAAACCGAGCAGACAGAGTCTGCCCCGGAGGAAACAACTTAACGCGCAGTCAGGCGTTCCAACGAGGAGCTGAGGGGCGATCAATATAGAAACTAGGAACGATAAATGATTATTATAGCTGAAAATATCAACATTATGTCCGCTACCATCGGTTCGGCTATGCGAGAACGCAAGGCAGATCCAATTAAGGAAATAGCTTCAGCGGTAAACCGGGCAAGTGTGGATTACCTTGATCTCAATATCGGACCTGCTCAAAAGACAGGGGCTGAACTCATGCCTTGGCTAGTAAACATCGTGCGAGAAGTAACAACCAAACCCCTCTCGCTTGATACCACCAACCCCGAGGCTATCGAGGCCGGGTTGAAACTCGCAGGACAGCGCGCCCTGATCAACTCCATCTCGCTTCAGCCAGAGCGCCTTGAGAAAATCCTGCCATTGGCAGTGCAATACAATGCTGCCATGATTGGGCTTCTCTGGGGGAAAGACGGCATGCCTCGCGATGCCAGCGAACGCTGCGTGTTAGCCGTGGATTTGGTATATAAAGCCAACGAGGCTGGCATCAAGAGCGAGGATATCTGGATTGACCCCATCGCCACACCCATTAGCGGTGACATCAACCAAGTGCGAGCTTCATTTGAGTTTCTGCAGATGCTTCCTGAGATCTGCCCAGGCTGCAAGTCAATCGTTGGACTATCTAATGTTTCGAACGGTACCCCTGCCAAGTTAAGGCCTTATTTGAATCGTACTTATCTCGTTATGTTAAAGCGTTTCGGCCTCTTTGCCGCCATAGCCGATTCCTTAGATGAAGAGCTGCTCGCTATCGTACGCGGAGAGCGCCCGGAGATTGTGGCTATCATCCATAGAACTATGGATGGTGAACAAGTAGATCTAAATACCATTACCGACAACGAGGTAAAATACGTTAAGACGGTGCGTGTCCTAAGCGGTACTTCGCTGTATTCCCACGCTTGGCTGGAAGCTTAAGAGGAACGAAATATCCGAGCACCGGGGGCGACATCGCCCCCTACCAACACCCCCGGCCCGAGCCAAGCTCCGCCGCCGACTAATGTTCCGGGATTGATGCACACACCCACCCCTGTTTGCACCTCGTCACCCATCACCACCCCAAGCTTGCGGCGACCGGTAGGCATGCCGCCCACACTAACCTCGCCTTTATCTAGACGCAAATTGGCAACCTTGGTACCTGCCCCAAGGTTGCAGTTTTCTCCAATAATACTATCGCCAACGTAGCATAGATGGGATATCTTCGTGCCGTTCATCACCACGGAGTTTTTAAGCTCAACCCCCGCTCCAATACGACAGCCGTCTCCGATAACCGTCGAGGCGCGCACGTAACAGTTAGGCCCGATGTCGCAATCTTGGCCAATGATAGCCGGTCCGCTGATATAAGTTCCGGCACGAATGATACTGCCCGCACCAATCCGAACCGCCCCTTGAATCGTTGCCCCCACCTCTACCACTCCCTCATTTACGCACTCCAACCCAGACATCAACTTCTCGCCCACAGTCAACAGGTCCCAAGGGTAAGACGCCTCGTGCCATGAGTCTAAATGGTGACATCCGACCCGAACCCCCTCGTCGATAAGGATCTGGACAGCTGCTGTTAGCTCATACTCCCCACGCCCCGAAAGCGGGGTAGCGGAAATGGCCCCAAATATCTCCGGGGTGAAAAGATACAGCCCGGCGTTGGCAAGGATGGATGGCGGTCTGAGCGACTTCTCGTGAATGCGCATAACCCCCCCTCTCTCTAGCTCCACAACTCCAAATCGCTCCGGGTGTTCAACCGTTTTTACCCCAATTTGGTT
>CAYOAR010000008.1:0-1941 GCA_964402105.1 uncultured Dehalococcoidales bacterium | reverse complement strand
GTCATGCTTTACAACGCCGTCTTCAATATAGAAACCTGTGGAGCCGAACATATAGCGCAGGTTCCATATATTGTCCAAAGACTTATTGTTGCCTGTGGCACCCATCGCATAGGTGTCCTTCAAACCATTTTGGTCTGGGTCGTTGTTGGTGAATTGGCGGAACACTTCCAGCAGTTCATCCGCAGTGGTGGGCACGGCAAGACCAAGCGCATCTAAATAATCCTGGCGGATATTATAACAGGCGTAGTTGTTAGCTTCTGGGCGGCGTGGCAAGGCAAACATCTTGCCGTCTTGCGTGGCGGCAGTTTTCATCAGATCGCTTGTGAACGCTGAGAATGTGGGCAGCTTTTCATAGAAGACCGAATGATCTTGCGCAAGCACGCCCTGGTCGTATAGTTGCTGCATCAGTTCCTTGTATCGGTAGAAGATGAAGTCCGGGTCATTCCCGGCGGCGACAGCCGAGAACTCCTTTTGCGACATGTCCAAATCAGGCACGATGATCAGCGTCAAGTCTACGTTGAAGACTTTTTTCACGTACTCCTTGAACGGATCATCTTCGGGGAATGGCGTGTTGACCCAGCCGGACGAGTACATCATCAGAGACACAGGCGTTGTCAGATCCGCGCCTTCAAGCCCTGACGCGGAGGTTGCGATCGCAAATGACAATAGCAAAGCAATCGCTAGCAAGAGAGCCGAAATCCTGATCTTCATGTAGGTTACCCCCTTTTTATTTTTACGCATCTCCATGCGTTAGAGTTTACTCCTTCACTGCACCCACATACATACCCTTCACAAAGTATTTTTGAAGGAATGGATACACCATAAGTATGGGCAGTGTGCCGACCACCACCGTGGCCAGTTTAAGCGTTTGCTCGCCTACGCGTCTGGTTGGGTCAAACAAGTTAACGCCAATGTTGGTATCTATCGTCGCATTGGTACCCGCGTTGGATACCAGCATATTACGCACAACCAGTTGCAGAGGTTTTAGCTTGTCCGCTTCTATATAGATAAGTGCTGTAAACCAATCGTTCCAGTGAAATACAGCGATAAATATAGCGATGGCAGCCACAGAGGGCAGCGACATAGGCAGGATAATGTGTGTAAACAGTTTAACCTCGTTCGCACCGTCCATACCCGCGCTTTCCTCAAGCTCTCGGGGTAGGTTCATCATAAACTGACGTAACACCAGTACTGACCAACTATCGATAAGGCTGGGTATGATGAAGACCCAGAAGTTATTGTAAAACCCTAAATCTTTAAGCAACAGAAACGTGGGGATTAATCCGCCGTTGAAAAGAATTGTAACCAGCAACATGAGCATAAGCGCGCGCGCGCCGGGCATATTAGGTCGGGATACAATGTATGCGGTGATCGTGGTCATAGAAAGCATCATCAATGTGCCAACGAGTGTGCGCACCACACTAATGAAAAATCCATTATAAATGCTCTCCATCGCCAGCAGCCGCTTGTATGCAGAAAGGGTAGCTTGGTTGGGCCACAGCACAAAGCCGTCTTTGGCAACATACTCCGCCTCCATGACTAGAGATGTAGAAATCACATACAGTAGTGGCAAGAAGCTGGTGATGCAAATCAATGCGATTATTAAAAATATGGTGATCTGATATCCTCTTTCCTTCATAACGATCCCCCTTTACCAGATACTGGTGCCCGCATACTTGCTTGCCAGCTTGTTAAACACGAGCACGAGGACTAACCCGGTGAGCGATTGAAATAGCGTGACTGCGGAGGAGAGGCTGTACATAAATTTGCCCAAGCCATTGCGATATACCCATGTATCGATAATATCGCCCATCGACAGCGTGGCGGGGCTATAAAACAAAAGCAATTGCTCGCCGCCCGCATTGAGTATGCCGCCCAGCGACAGTGTGAATAAAAACACCATCACCGACTTTAGACCTGGCAAGGTTATAAACCATATTC
>CAYOAR010000007.1:0-5280 GCA_964402105.1 uncultured Dehalococcoidales bacterium | reverse complement strand
GCATCAATCGGGATAGAATTAGCAGGCTGGGCGCACCTAAAAACAACCCCTATTGCTTTTTCGCTGTTGCCAAGTTCTCCCACGGGAAGTCACTCATGAGCCCGGAGACAGTAACGAGGAACCCTTCCTTAAGGGCTTGGAGGCGAGCCTCTTCGGTGGTGAAGCCGAAGTAGGGCAGCATAGCGAGGATGGCCGGTGGTACGGCATCTTCTGGTATCCACATGTCTTGCGGGCGAGTTTCTACTGGTACTTCCTCGCTCTTGCAAGGCGTGCCGAAGACATGCAGGAAACGGCAGGCGAGAGGGCGCAGGGGATAGATGGTGCAGTGTGTCTCTGCTAGGAATGGGCACGCAAGCTCCTCGTGATGGCGGAGGAGCCTCGCATTCAGCGCCTCGCGCTCATCGGGCGGCAGCTTTTCTATCACGTACCACCAGATACCCAAGATTTCGAGCTGAGAAAGCGGCACCTCCGGTTTGAGGCAGCAGGCATTACAACCCGCTCCGCAGGCTAAAGTTGCTCCGCGCTGAGCCTCCTCGTCGGGTATGGCTAAAGCGATGCCTGTGGTGAGGATATGGTAAGCATCAAGCAGCATAGTGAGCCAGGGGTGCTGTTCCTCGTCTGCCTCATGGGGGCGCGGTGAGCGCGCAAGTTCCTCGTTTAGACGCGTTTCAAAATTTGTCATGATGCCACCTTTATTAAAGTTATTCGTGGATTTTACAACTTGGCGCAGCCCCTGCCCCTTATATATCTAGGTTCTTCACGCTTGTGGCGTGCGCTTGGATATAGGTTTTGCGCGGGGCAACTTCATCGCCCATGAGCATGCTAAAGATGCCATCCGCTTTGATAGCATCTTCTATCGTAACTTGAAGGAGGGTGCGGGAGGTGGGGTTCATAGTAGTTTCCCAAAGCTGCTCGGCACTCATCTCGCCCAGACCCTTGTAGCGCTGCACGTCGCATTTGCGGTTGCCGCGCTTGAGTTCGGCGAGGCTTTCGTCTTTCTCCTGGTCGGAGTACAGCCAGCGTTCCTCTCTGCCGGCGCGAATGCGGTAGAGCGGCGGTTGGGCAATGAAGAGATGCCCGGTATTAATAAGCTCAGGCAGATGGCGGAAGAAAAAGGTGAGGAGCAGGGTGCGGATATGGGCACCGTCGACGTCCGCATCAGTCATGAGAATGATGTGGTGGTAGCGGAGCTTATCCAGTGAAAACTCGGTGTCGATACTCGTGCCGAGTGCGGTGATAAGGGCGCGGATTTCCTCGTGGGAGAGCATCTTGTCCGGCGAGGCTTTCTCTACGTTTAGTATCTTGCCGCGCAGCGGCAGAATAGCCTGGAAGCGACGGTTGCGCCCTTGCTTTGCCGAACCCCCGGCGGAATCACCTTCCACCAAATAAAGCTCGCATAAAGAGGGGTCTTTCTCGGAACAGTCGGCAAGCTTGCCCGGCAAGGTGCCTGTGTCCAGACTCCCCTTGCGGATGATGAGGTCGCGAGCTTTGCGCGCCGCTTCGCGCGCCTTAGAAACCGTGATGCACTTCTCAATGATGCGCTTGGCATCATCCGGGTGCTCCTCGAGGAAGAGGGCGAGGTCGTCGCCAACGGCAGTTTCCACAAAACTCTTTATCTCAATGTTGTTCAGCTTATTTTTGGTCTGGCTTTCGAACTGGGGGTCTGACAGTTTAATGCTGATGACAGCGGTAAGTCCCTCACGAACGTCATCGCCGACTAGGTTTGGCTCACCATCCTTGAGCATTTTGCTCTTGTGGGCGTAGTCGTTGAGGACGCGGGTCAGTGCCGAACGGAAACCCGTGAGATGAGTGCCGCCGTCTATAGTGTTCACGCAGTTGGCGAAAGCGATGGTGTTGTCAGAGTAGCCGTCGTTATACTGAATAGCAACCTCAGCTACGGTTGAGCCTGTCTGCTTTCGGATATAGATTGGAGGGCTGTGGCGGGTTGTTTTGTTGCGATTCAGGCGGCGCACGAACCCTATGATGCCGCCCTCGAAATAAAAACTGAGCTCCCGATTGTGACGATGGTCGTTAAACTCAATTTCAAGACCTCGGTTGAGGCAGGCTACCTCGCGCAGCCTCTCGGAGATGATATCAAAGTCGTAATCAAGTTCGGTAAAGATTTGCCTGTCGGCAAGGAATGTGGTGGTCGTGCCGGTGCCGCTGGCAGAGCCGATATCCTCAAGCGGCCCCAGCGGGACGCCGCGCGAGTATTCTTGGCGCCATTTCTTGCCGTCGCGCTGGACAACAACTTCCAAGTGCTCGGCAAGGGCATTCACTGCTGAGGCCCCCACGCCATGCAAGCCGCCCGCGGCATTGTATGCTTTGCCGCCGAACTTGCCGCCTGCGTGGAGAAGGGTCATGACTGTTTGCAGGGCAGAAACGCCGGTGGTAGGGTGGGTGTCGACCGGAATGCCGCGCCCGTTGTCCTGAATAGTAACGGAACTGTTTTCGTTGATGGTGATAGTGATATTGTTGCAGAAGCCGGCCATAGCCTCGTCTACGCTGTTATGGACGATTTCATAGACGAGGTGATGCAAGCCGCGCTGGTCGGTGGAACCGATATACATGCCGGGGCGTTTGCGTACAGCCTCCAGCCCTTCCAAAACCTGGATATCGGCAGCTGAATAGGCGTTTTCGTTGCCGTTAGGAGACATAAAGCGTTTCCTGCCTAAGTGATATTAGGGGCGAACCCGGGGTTGGTGCGGGGCGCAAGAAAGCCCGGCTGGGATGATCTGAGTTATTGACCACATTCATCTCTCTATTGTACCACTTATTAGGCACAGAACCAAACTTGGCAAGCTACGCTCTTTTGGAGCGTTATGCGCATGCTTTTTCAGCAAGAGTGTCCTTGGTTCGATGGCTTGCGGCAGATCTCGTTTCGCTTTCTTGGGGTTCACTTTATGCCCATCTGCGCCAGCGTTGTTTTTACTTCCGGGTCGTCTGTAGCCAGATGGTGCATCTCTTCCAGCCCCTCAATGGTAGACAGAAAAGCATAGCCGTATTTTAGGATTTGCTGCACCAGTGCTGGCATGCAGCCGAAATTGATGGCGGCTTTGGTGGGCAAGAAGTACGGCATGTCGTTCTGGGGCAGAAAGTCGGCCTTCACCAAGATGTTTTGGTTGCGGGTAGGGTGCCCTCGCATGCAACTTTCGGGCGGGCTCACGCTTACTACCCCTGCGCAGGCATATGGGCGCACCTCATAGATGGAACAGGCCCCGTCTTGCAGGAAAGGGCAGGAGTTGTGCAGGGCAGCGTAGGCGGCAAGGTCTTCATCAAAAGCCTGCTGGTCATCTTCTGCGGCCGTTCCGAAGAGAATTTTTTCCTGGGCCTTATCAAGACGGGGCATAATAGCCCCCAGACTGTCTATCTTTTGTTTCCATCGAGGGTATTGCCGGAGGTAGTATTGGAGTACGTCATCGTGTTCATAGAGGTAGTGGACGATATTTTCGCTCTCCTGCAGGTTTGCGAATACCCACACGTCACAACAGTGTCCGCACCCTTTGTGGCAGGTTATGGCTTTGCCCATGTCTGCCACCTCTTTACGGAGTCTTATTTCAACTTCGGCAATACCATCTTTTTTGGCGGAAGCATAGGTTTTGCAGAAAGCTTGACGGCGGCGGCCGATATCACCTTTGTAGGCTACGGCACGATTAATAGCCAGAAGATCTTGCGTACAGGCATGTGCCGTGCTTAGGCCGCAGCACCTTTTGTGTTTCTTGCCCGAGCCGCAGGGGCACGGAGCGTTGCGTTCTGGCATAATGTTATCCTTGAGTGACATATTCTACACTATCTCTCATGATAACATCGTTTCGGCGGGTGTTTTGCCATCTTGCCTGCTTTCATGTATAATGAACTTTTGTAATCAGAGGAGGTATCGTTTTGGCCAACACCAAATCCGCCCTTAAAGATGTCCGGGTCGCTCGGGCTCGCCAAAAGCGCAACAAATCTGCTCGCAGCGGGGTCAAGTCGATCATTCGCCGTGCTAGGGCGACTGCGGTTGGCGATGACAAAGAGGCTGCGGCCGCAACTCTTCGTGCTGCCGAGAGGAAACTTGACCGGGCTGCCGACAGGGGCATTTTGCACCCGAACACCGCCGCCCGCCGCAAGAGTCGCTTGGCTAAAAATTTGAACAAAGCCAGCGCTCCGAAAACTTCGTAGCCGACTTCATCGTTTATTTAGTAGCCAGGGGTTTCGTTGCAAGCGCACCCCTGGCTTTGTTATTCTCCAGTTAAACATTCTGTTGACATCAGCCGTTTGAGCTTATATCATGGACCAAATGTTCTCTAAAGGCAGCCCCCACGACAATGTTGAGCGCGAAGTTCAAGCCCCCCGGCGTGCTGGTCTTACCCAGCGCCAGCAAGGCATCATCGACTTCATCGCTTGCTTCTGGCAGAGTTATGGCTATCCGCCTAGTGTGCGTGATATTGTAGCTGGCTGCAGCCTTAGTTCTACCTCGGTTGCCGACTATAACCTCAAGATATTGGAGAAGAAAGGCCTCATTGTTCGGCGGCATGGTGTCTCGCGCGGTATCGGGCTTCCGGAGAGCATTCGCACTGAGGTGCCGATAATCGGTACTATCGCCGCAGGCCAACCAATCCCCGTCCCGGATCAGGAAGCTTGGGATGTGACGGGGACTGCTGAGCGTTTGCAGGTGCCACCCCAGATACTCCAAGGCCGAAAGAATGTATATGCCCTGCGCGTGAAAGGGCAGTCTATGATTGATGCCCTTATCGGCGATGGTGATATTGTCCTCATGCAACATGTAAACAGTGTGGAGAATGGCGATTTGGCTGCCGTCTGGTTGAAAAACGAGAGGGAGGCCACCCTTAAGAAGTTTTATGCGGAACGGGGCAGGGTGAGACTCCAGCCGGCCAACAGTGCCATGCGGCCGATTTATACCGCGGCGGCAAACGTAATGGTCCAGGGGCGGGTGGTCGGTGTCATGCGTAAGCTCGGATAGGCAGTGCCCTGAGCATCTGCCTGATGGCCTTTGGGGGCGAGTCGCACTTTACCGCCGGAACATCTTCGTTGTAAGCACCAGAGAAACATGTCAGCCTTGGCGGGGGTGGGTTAGGATAAGCCCGCGATTGCTACAACGGGATGTTTGAGTGCTTGCATGCCGGGTTGCGCTGGTCTTTTTGTCTTAGCATTTCAAGAGCCCTAATGATTTTGGGGCGCGTTTCGGCAGGGTCAATTACGTCATCGATGTAGCCCCTTGCGGCGGCAGCGTAGGGGTTGTTAAATTTCTCCTCGTACTCACGCACAAGCTTGCGGCGC
>CAYOAR010000006.1:0-5248 GCA_964402105.1 uncultured Dehalococcoidales bacterium | reverse complement strand
GAAATATTCTTAACCCGCGCCCCAGATACAGTGGTAGCCAAGGAAAAAGAGCGCCTCGCGGCGGTGCTCGCGAAACAAGGACGGCTCAAGGAGCACTTGGCGCGACTAAGAGAATAGACCGAGCACGATATGATGCCAGTAAACTGACGCGCTCTAAAATGGCAGGGTTGAATGTTAAAAATATTACAGTCCCTGATCCTCAAGAGCTTTAGTCACAGGCAGATTATTGAGTTAGTCCCGGGTATGTGAGAGCCTTTTATAGCTTAATCTGGTTTGTATCACTTAATTCGCTCAGCCATCTACTCTCTTGTCATAAACGCTGGGGGTCTGTATAATCTACCTGAAAATGATTTTCAGGTAGATTATGAAACCATCAAGTATTATCGCTGACCGTGATCTTAAGGCTTGTGGGCTTAGAGCAACTCCACAACGCCTTGCCGTACTCGTGGCGGCTGCCAGCACCAAGGGCTATTTTACGCCGCAGGGGCTTCATGAGAATCTTAAAGCGCGACACGCTGTTATTGGGTTGACAACTGTCTATCGTGCCCTAGAGGCACTTGAGCGTGCCGGGCTTATCTGCAGGATAGAGAGCGCTGGAGACGAGCGTCTCTACACCTATTGCTCTCCCGTACATCATCACCATCTGGTTTGCGATAGTTGTGCGCAAGTTGTCGAACTTGACGATTGTGTGCTCTCTGGATTGGTCGGGCAGCTTGAGCGCGAAACAGGATTCGCTATTCATGGCCACAGTTTAGAATTTCATGGCCTGTGCCCAACATGCGAGCTAAAGGTGAAAGATTGCCCCGAGGGAGTTGCATGAAAAAACTGAACATGATGCTGGCGGCACTGGTTGCCATCAACCTTTTTCTGCCGGCGTGCCACCTAAGTGTAGACAACGATCGGTTGCAGATCGTTGTGACCTACTCAGTGCTGGGCTCGCTTGTAAAAGAGCTGGTAGGGGAGGATGCGCGAGTGACAGTTTCCGTACCTAATGGGATGGACCCACATGAATGGGAACCTTCTGCACGGGATATTGAGGCTATCAATCGAGCTGACATCGTGGTGCGTAATGGGTTGGGGTTGGAGAGTGGACTGGGCAAAACATTCTCTGAGGCGGAGAGGCGCGGTGTCAAATTCTTTACCGCTGCTGATTATATTGACATAAGATATGTTGGTTCTGACGGCGATGATTATTTTGAGGATCACAACCACGACCATCAACCGGGCGCACCTGATCCTCACCTCTGGACTGATCCATTAGCCATGAAAGCCGTGATTGTGGCTCTGGCTGAGGAGCTGAGCATCGGCTTTGGTCTAAATGTTAGCGATCGGGCAGTAAACCTTTGTGTGCGCTTAGATAGTTTAAATGATGCAATCCGCGCTAAACTTGCGACTGTGCCAGAAGACGGCCGTAAACTCGTTACCGGACATGAGTCGTTGGGCTACTTTGCCCATCGATACGGTTTTCGTCTTATTGGCGCAATCATTCCCAGTCTTACCTCCCAAGCCGAGGTTTCCGCCTCCGACCTTGCGGCGCTAAAGCGGCTTATTATTGAAAACCAAGTAAAAGTTGTCTTCACCGAGGTGGGAACATCCGCTGCTGTGGCCAATGCCGTTAGCCGTGAGACGGGGGTGCACTTGGTGGAGATAAATACCCACCTCTTGCCAGCAGATGGTTCATATTTTACCTTAATGGAGGAGTTATCCCAGACGATCGGGGAAGCGCTAAAATGATAAGGCGTTTAAGTTATGAGCTGTTAGGCTTATCTCCGTGCCCAAGATTTTAACATGAAACTCGTAGGTTAGAATTTGTTAATAGACACCTTTATTACGCCATTTTCCACTAACCACTTTATGCTCCAAGCGCTTACTGCTGGGGTGCTCGTAAGCGTGGCTTGTGCTATTGCTGGAACATTTATTGTGTTGCGCGGGCTTGCTTTCATTGGCGATGCCTTAGCTCACGGCGTGTTGCCTGGCATAGCCTTGGCGCTTTTGCTTGGCTATTCTGGCATCCTTGGGGCAGCCGTCGGGGCTGCGTGTATGATCGGCGGGGTTACCCTTATCACTCAGCGCTCTCGACTCTCCTCTGATACCGCCATAGGACTTCTTTTTGTGGGCATGCTCTCGCTTGGTGTAGTAATCATTTCCCGCTCAAGCTCGTTTGCGGGCGATTTGACGCGCATCCTCTTCGGAGAGATTCTTGGCATCAGCTTAGATGCCATCATAATCCAACTTGTTGCAACGGTTGCCATTGGGATCATCGCTTTTGTTTGTGCAAGGCCGTTTATGCTTCTTAGTTTTGATCCTGACCAAGCTAAAGTAGCGGGCTTTTCGCCGCGGCTATATCACAACGTCATGCTCTTTATGATCGCTGCCACGATTATTGTGTCATTCCAGACTGTCGGTACGCTTTTAGTCTTCGGGCTTTTAGTGGCCCCAGCTGCGGCGGGGGCGATGATCGCGCGGCGTATCAAAACCATGATTGCTTGGGCGGTTCTTTTTGGGGCACTCTCGGTTTATATCGGACTGCTTTTGAGTTATCATCTGGCTCTTTCTGCAGGGGCAGCTATTGTGCTCACCACCACTGTTATTTTTTTTGCCGTCTTTATTTTCCAGAACACTCGCCGTCCGGCTCAGGTGGGAGTATGAGCGATAAGCAAGCTAAGAGTATTTTGGCAAAAAGCCTCGGCATCGGTTTTGGTGGCCAGATGGTGGTATCCGGCATTGACTTTAGTCTACCCCCGGGGCAAGCCGCTGCTATTATTGGGACCAATGGCTCTGGTAAGAGCACTTTCCTCAAGACCATTGTGGGGTTATTACCGCCGCTGGCCGGCGAAATCAGGGTTTTTGGAGGGCGTCCTAGTGCACAGACTAGGCGCATCGCTTATCTTGGGCAGTTCCGTGCCTCTGGTTTTGTTCTGCCGCTATGCGCTGTTGACGTAGTACGCATGGGGCGGTTCCCCCAGCGAGGGCTTCTTGGACGCATGAAAGGAGAAGACGAGGAGGCCGTCCGCTGGGCCATGCATACTATGGGCATTGAAGCACTGGCCGACAAACCCCTTCGCATTCTCTCGGGGGGGCAGCAGCAGCGCGCCTATCTGGCGCAGGTGCTGGCGCACCAGGCAGATCTTTTGGTGTTGGACGAACCGACCGCGGGGTTGGATGCGGGGGGGCGTGACTTGTATTTGCGCGCTGTGACCGATGAGCTTCGCCGCGGTGCATCTCTTGTAGTGGCTACACATGATATTCATGAAGAGGCAGGGCTCTGTCAGCAGGTGGTACTTTTGGCGCGGAAAGTGGTGGCTATAGGGCCGCCGGGTGATGTTCTTACCTCGGATGCCCTGCGAGAGACATTTGGCCTTGTCCTTGATTGCGAGCACAAACCAACCGTGCTGGAGTGTCGCCATGAGTATGATAGGGACGAGTCATGAGGGTATATCACATTGTGTATGAGGCGACATATCGATCGGCAGACATTCATTTTTGGACAACGTGTAACCTGAAGTGTCGTGCTTGCTATACGCGTTATGAGACCCTTGATTTTGGCCTGTACGATGATCCTATCGCCCGTATTGCGGACAAAGCTCCAGAAGCCCCGCCGCGGCACTTTTTATCATGCAAAGAAGTAATGTCTAAAATGAGTGGTCTGCCCTTGGAGCGGTCAATATTCATTGGTACCGAGCCTGCCCTTGACCCAGAGATGCCCCTCCTGGCCCGAACTCTTCATCAAGAGTTCGGCTGTTATAATATCTTGCTTACCAATGGGTTGTATCGTGCCGACCTAACAGATATAGACGAGGTCATCTTTAGCATCAAGGCCGTTACGCCTGAAAATCATCGGGCTTATACTGGGAGGGGCAACCATCGCATTTTGGAAAACTTTGCTCTGCTCGCCCGAAATGGGGTAAAGATGCAGGCGGAGACAGTGCTCATTCCGGGGCTTATTGATGCCGCCGAAATTGAGCGTATAGCGAAGTTTGTGTCGGGGGTTGACCCGACCATCCCGCTTCGCATTGACGCCTATTTCCCGGTACCCGGCTGCCCATGGCGGGCAGCATCACGGGCAGAGGTTGAAGGAGCCGCCGATCTTGCCCTCCGTCATTTGCAGAAAGTGTCTATTCTCACTCTAGATATGAAACGCACTGGTGAGAAACCAACTCGTCTCTATTAACAAAACTAGATTTGGTGGAGATTGGGGTCGAAATTCAATTGAGAGACAAATCGTTGAGTATTCCTAAAACCACTGGTACCCCCATGCCAAAGCTTTCACCGAATGCCACATACATATTGAGAAAGCGCTACCTAGCACGAGATGGGCGTGGACGAGTGGTTGAAACTCCCTATGATTTGTTTCGCCGCGTGGCGCACCATATCGCCTTTGTGGAAAGGCACTATAACTCCCAGGGGGATGTGTCTGCTTGGGAGGAGCGTTTTTATAACGCTATGGTGTGTTTGGAGTTTTTGCCAAACTCGCCCACACTGCTTAATGCTGGGCGTTTGTCGGGGCAGCTTGCCTCGTGTTTTATGCTACCCGTGTCCGACTCTGATAATGGCATCTTCCATACCTTGCGCGAAGCAGTCATCGTCCATCAGAGCGGTGGCGGCACCGGATTCTGTTTTTCTGGTATTACGCCGCAGCGTACAGCCTTATTTCATGGCAATGAGAAGGCCTCGGGGCCGGTGGCTTTTGTTGCACCTTATTCCGAGGCATTGGATGCGGTCAAACAGGGTGGCATTCGCCGTGGGTGCAGCATCGTGGTGCTTGATGTGCGCCATCCTGATATCTTGGAGTTTATCTGCGCTAAGGACAATCCGCAGGTATTACCAAATTTTTACCTAGCAGTGGGCGTGACCGAGCAATTCATGCAAGCTGTCGTGAATAATGACGCCTATGAGCTCATCAATCCCGAAACAGGAAATCTCGACAGCCGTCAAAGTGCTCGCAAGGTATTTGATTGCCTTGTAGCGCAGACTTGGAAAACTGGCGATCCCGGCATAGTGTTTTTGGATAGAATTGAACGCGACAATCCCACCCCTCATCTGGGAAGGATTGCGGGAGTAAGCGGATGTGGCGAGCAGCCCCTCCTGCCATATGAGTCCTGCAATTTGGGGAGCATCAATCTGTCGCGTATGCTCATGGCTGTAAGCGGGGGAGGGACAGCGGTAGACTACGACAAGCTCAAAGACACCGTACATCTGGCTGTACGCTTCTTGGACAATGTCATAGATATGAACAAGTTCCCCCTTC
>CAYOAR010000005.1:0-18504 GCA_964402105.1 uncultured Dehalococcoidales bacterium | reverse complement strand
TCCAAACCTAGGCTACGTGCACACCTCCCATGCCCGCACCAAAATCCGCCAGTACTTCAAAAAACAAGAGCGCGCCGAAAACATCGAACGCGGACGCGAGATGCTGGACAAAGAACTCAAGCACTTAGGGATTGCCTTGTCTACCCGCGAAGAGCTGGCGCACTTCTTCAAGTTTGAGAGCGTAGATGACTTTCTGGCCGCTATTGGTTACGGCGACCTTTCGATGCAAACCATCACCCTGCGCTTAGCTCAGGAGCGCGAACCGCCCCGCGCCGCAGCCGAAACGGCAGCCAAACCCTTGGGGAACGGAGTGCAGGTGCTGGGGATGGGGAACCTCCTCACCAACATGGCGGGCTGCTGCCACCCCAAACCGGGTGACCAGATCATAGGCTATGTGACGCGCAGCCGCGGCATCACCGTCCACCGCGCCGATTGTTACAACGTCACCCACGAAGACGAAAAGGAGCGGTTGGTGGGCGTCACCTGGGGGCACCCCCAGGCTTCCTATCCTGTGGCTATCAGAGTCGAAGCTTGGGATCGGGTGGGGTTGGTGCGCGACATCTCAACCATCGTAGCTGAGGAGCAGGTGAATATCACCAGCATGACGGTATCCGAGAACGACGATCAGACGGTGTCAACAATCCTAACCATTCAAACCACGGGCATTTCGCAGCTTTCCCGCCTCATGAGCAAGATCGAGAGCATCGGCGGGGTAGTGGCTGTAAACCGGATTGAAGCCGAGGGGTAAGGAAGCACCAGCCCTCCGAAAGCGTTCGCGCGTATCTTTTGCGCGCATCTTAAGCGGGGCGGGCAAGCCGATGAGCAGCTAAAAGATCAAGGTCAGACAGTATCTCCCCCGCCCCGCCCAGTGCCACCACCTCACCGCGGTCCATGACCATCACTTGGGTAGCAAGTCCGCTTACAAACTCTAAGTCGTGAGTTACAATTATTTTGGGGGCGCTTAAGCGTTTTAAGAGCTCGGCAAGCTCCCATTTGCCGCCCGGATCAAGGTTAGCAGAGGGCTCATCCAGCACCAAAAGGCTGGGGGAAACAGCCAGCACACAAGCCAGAGCAATGCGCTTGCGCTCGCCTAGGCTAAGATGATGCGAGGTGCGCTTCGCACCTTCCGCCATGCCCACCATCTTAAGTGCCTCCTCCGCAACTTGGCGTACTTCCGCCGGAGGCAGTCCCAAGTTTAGGGGACCGAAAGCCACATCATCGAAAACAGTTGGGCAAAAGAGCTGATCATCGGGATCTTGGAAGACCAGCCCCACCGCCCGCCTTATCTGTTTTAAGCTGTCTCGCTTGAGCGGCATACCCAGCACCTCAATACTGCCCGCTGTCGCCGGGAGCAAACCCACTAGGTGCAGGAGGAGAGTTGATTTCCCTGCCCCATTAGGGCCGATGATGGCCAAAGTCTCGCCCTCATCAACGCTGAAACTCACGTCCCGCAAGGCCGGCTGACCATCGGGATAGGTATAAGACAAGCCGCGCACGTCGAGTATCTTCACAGCCACCTCGCCGCTACACTTATGGATATCGCGAGGGCAGATATAAACACCGCCATCAGTATGTCGGTTATGCCCACACGCAGGGGGCTTAGGCTGCGGTGGGTGCCGTCATAGCCGCGCAGCAGCATAGCCCCGTAGACGCGCTCAGCCCGATCATAGCTCCTAAGAAAAAGGCTGCCCGCCATATGCCCGACCGAACTTATCCCCATCTTGAGGCCGCCGTAGTAGCGCACGTCTCGTCCGGCTTTGAGGCGAAGCGCCTCGTCCCCTAAAACAAAAAGGTAGCGATACATAAAGCCGAACAGGGCCGTTAGCAGGCGCGGTGTGCCCATCTTATCAAGCCCGGTGAGGAGGTCGGTCATGCGGGTGGTAGCCGTAAGCACCCCCAGCGATAGTGCCGAAAGCGCAGCTTTGAGCACAATGCTCCCAGCCAATACCAAGCCGGTGCGCCCAAGGGTAAGGTGCCACCCTCCGATTTGGCCTTGCCATAAGACATCTCCTCCGTGTAAAAACGGCAGGAAAAGCACGGCGGGCAGCACGAAAGGCAGCACTATGAGGGCCCGACGTAAGAGTTTTAAGAGCGGCACGCGGGCAACAATCATTAATAGCGCGACCAAGAGAGCGAAGAGGCCGAACGCCGCCCAATTTCCGACCGGAAGAAGCACCAAAGCCGCCACCAGCACAAGCACAGCCAGCAGCTTCGCGCGCGGGTCGCGCCGATGCAGCGGGCTTTTGCCCTCTAAATAGGGATCTAATGAAAGGCGCATCACGGGCGGAGGGGGGTTCTCTTTATTTGGTAGATAAGCCTGGCACAGCCATAGACTATGAGGAAAACGATAATCGTACCCAGCCAGCCGGCCAAGATCGCGGCTAAGGCCTTGTTCTCTATCCCAGGGAAGAGGTAGCCCGCTGCAACACCGAAAGGCGAAGAACGTGCCATCTCCGCAAAACCCTTTTCTTCAGCTATCCTTTCCAGCCCGTCCGGTGCCGACGATGCCAGAGGGGCAACTGTTGCCAAGAGAAGACAAGCGGCAAGGGCAATGAGCCACATCTTTTTATTGCTCATTGTGCTCCCACTGCCCCCCTACCTTTATCGGCTTAAGCAGGTCTCTCCGGGCAGCCCGCAAAAGCCCCAGCACCGCGGCCGTTGCCAGGCCTTCCCCGATACCGATAAGGGCATATACTCCGGCCATCGCCGGCAGCACGGCACCAAGCGACACTGTCCCCGAAACAGCAAGCTCGAAGGCCGTTGCCACCGAGGCAATAACCACCGAGAACCACCCGGCAACGAAGCCTGCCGCAAGACACCTGTCTTCGCCCAATACCTTTATCAGGAAGCGATAGGCGAGGTGAGCCCCCAGCCCGGCGATGATACCCATATTTAAAACGTTAGCCCCAAGGGCAAGCAATCCGCCGTCTTGGAAGATGAGGCACTGGGCAGCAAGCACCAAACTCATAACAACAATGGCCGCCCACGGGCCAAGCAGAATAACTGCGAGCGCCGTACCAATAATGTGCCCGGAGGTGCCACCCACTACAGGGAAGTTGAGCATCTGGGCAACAAAGATGAATGCGCCCATCATGCCCATGAGCGGCACCTGACGTTCGCCGAGGTTTCGGCCGACCATTTTGACAGCCGCGCCCAGCCCGCCTGCCGAAGCAACCGCGGTCGTGGCGATGGTTGCCCCATTTAAAAATCCGTCAGGAATATGCAAAGGATTTTCCTACTCTGCAAAAATCAAATTATCCTTGCAGCCGAAAGCTTGCAAGAAATCAGGCACACCTTTTACATGTGCCGAAGATAGCCAAGTGGCGCAGATCGGCAAGGAAGCCGTGGCGAGCAGCGATGACGTCACTGAGCGGCTTAAGCTCAGCCTCTTCCAGATCGGTTACCTGTCCGCAGCCCGAGCATACCAAATGGTGATGGCGCCCTTTGTCCATGGCATGAAAGCGCACCCGCCCGTCACCCATGTCTGTTTCGGTAACCAGTGCCAGATCTTTAAGGAGCTCTAGGGTGCGGTAAACGGTGGAGATGTTGAGATTGGGATAGCGCGCGCGAATGTGCTGTAGAATCTCTTCGGCACTCACATGCCCTTCGGCAGCCTCAACCTGTTCCAAGATCATCAGGCGCTGCGGCGTGAGCCGATAGCCTTGTTTTCCAAGCTGACCGAGGAGCCCTTTTGACGATGACACAGAGTGTAATATAGCATGCGGTGCCTCTTATTGCAATAGGTTGCAGTTACAAAACGTTGCGGGTGCAATTGTTTCGGTCTGATTTGGGGGTGTCTGGCACCGGTGGGCAAACTCAAGCGCGAAACCTTGGCACCGGCGAAGCAGCACGACGATGCGCACAGACCTCGTTCTGTGAGAATAGTGCGCACTTAAGGCTAAGTTGCTCGGCTATCCAGCATGATGGTCACCGGGCCATCGTTATGAATCTCCACGTGCATGTGTTCCTGAAAACGGCCGGTGGCAACCTCAAGCCCGGAAGCGCGCACCCGAGCCACAAAATACTCAAAAAGCCGGGCGGCCTCGTCAGGCGGGGCAGCCTCGGTAAAACTGGGGCGCCTCCCGCGCCTGGTATCGGCAAGCAAGGTAAACTGGCTTACCAGCAGCACTCCGCCTTTTACGTCAAGCACAGAGCGGTTGAATTTGCCTGCCTCGTCGGCAAAAATACGCAAAGTGATCATCTTGTCCGCCAGACGGTCGGCATCCTCTTCGCGGTCGCCCATAGCAATACCCACCAGAACACACAAGCCGGAACCGATGCGCCCCACCTCCTCCTTGCCAATCCTCACCGAGGCTGCGCTCACCCGCTGCAAAAGGGCTTTCATGCCGTCTATGTTAGGCAGGGCAGGTCGCAAAGTCAACCGCCCACGCCTAGGTTGGGGTGGACACATCCTTAGGAAAGGGCTAAAATGAGTTCGGAGAAATACGGCTATGAATGTCGTTGTTTTTATAATAGGAACGGAAAGCACCGGATGCGCGTGACGGTGCTTTTTTATTTACTCGGATAGAATAAAATATTGAGGTGGATGATGCAGTCAAGTCTTATCGGTAAGATCGAAAAGGCCAAGCGGTATGCGCAGGAACCGGAGCGCGTTACTTTCCATAATTTTGAAGTCAGCTTCCGCGGCAACAATGACTGCCATACCACGGGCTTAAAAGATAGCAAATGGTTCTGCCCCTGCGACTTTTTTGCCGGCTGGGGCACCTGCTGCCACTCTATGGCTTTGGAGAAGATGTTCTCCAAGATGCTGCCAAGCGAAGCCGTAACCGACTTCGAACACGCCGCTTAGTCTTAATGACCCGAGCGGCCGGCCCATTTTAGCGCCTCGCCCACTAAAAAGAGCGAGCCTGAGGCGCAGACAAAGCCGTTTGTTCCCGCAAGCTCCGCTGCCATATCGAGGGCACGAGCAACCGTAGGTGCGGTATGCACGCATCTGCCGTAACCTCGGCACACCTCTGCCAGAGCTTCTTCACTTAGGGCGCGCGGGTGGGCGGCATGCGTGGCAGCAACTGCGTCGAAAAGCGGGACAAGCTCCTCGGCAAACTCCCGGTAGTCTTTGTCTGCCGAGACACCGACCACCAGCACCTTTGGGGCCCTCCCCGTAGCATACGTTACAACCGCCTTTTTAAGCTCGCGAGCCGCTGCCGGGTTGTGGGCACCATCCACCACCGTGAGCGGGTGACGGCGCACTACTTGGAAGCGCCCCGGCCAGCGCACACGGCGCAGGCCGGCGGCAATATCGCTTGAGTCAAGCTGATGACCATTTTCTATCAAGACCTCAAGCGCTCCTACCGCAAGCGCGGCATTGGCTTGCTGAAACGCCCCGAGGAGAGAGAGCTCAAGCATGTAGCTTCCCAGCCGCCCCTTTACCTCAAAAAGCTGGCGAGAGGAGAGAACTTTTTTCTCCGCGTAGGTAACATCGCGCCCCACCTCAACAAGACGGCAGTGCTTTGCCCGGCAAACACCCGCAATCACATCTCTTGCTTCAGGAAGCTGGGCGGCACTCACGACGTTCACACCCTCTTTGATAATGCCCGCTTTTTCGGCGGCAATCTTTCCTATGGTGTCCCCCAGCACATCGGCGTGATCTAAACCGATAGTACTTATGATGCAGAGCTCGGGGCAAACCACATTTGTAGCATCCAGCCGCCCGCCCAACCCGACCTCCATCACCTGCCAAGAGGCCTGCTTTTCTGCAAAATACATAAAGCTTAGGGCAGTAAAAAGCTCAAAGGTAGTGAGTGTCCCGTAGTGCGCAGCTGCATTAACCGCCGCAACCTCCAGCCTGAGAATATCTGTGAGCCTGAAAAGGTCGGTCTGTGAGATAAGACGGCCGTCTATACGTATGCGCTCGCGCACATCAATAAGGTGAGGAGAGGTATAAAGCCCGGTTTTGAACCCTGCTGCTCTGAGTACCGAAGCCACCATCGCCGCTGTGCTGCCCTTGCCCTTGGTTCCCGCAATATGGATGGTTCGCGCCACACGGTGGGGATTGCCAAGACGCGCAAGGAGCTCCTCCATCCGCCTGAGATCAAAGCCTGCAGCGGCACGTGCGCCGGGCTTAGTTTCGTAATCTGCGAAGCCGTAGAGGTACTCCAGAGTCTTCTGATAGCGGGAAGTCATGTTTTATAAAAAGCCCTCACCCAGGACACGTCTTACCAAACAGGAAAAGCTCTTTCCAGAGCCATTATAACACGTGACAAGAGCACAACTAGATGGGAAAGCTTTGAGCTCCCCTTTTATCAAGATACGAGTGCATTCCTGTTGGTTCAGCCGGTAGTTTCTTGTAAACGAAGAGGCCTCCGGAGAACGGAGGCCTCTTCGTTATTGTCGCTTAATACTTATTGTTGCTGTCGGTTACTTAGTTCCAGAAATCTGCCGGAATCGTATCACCGAATACTACGACTACATTCGCTAAGTAGTTATCTGTATCGTAGCCCAAGAAGTTACAGGCATCAATTAGACCTAGCTCCAAACTCCTAACCCATACATTCTCAGCCGCTACGTAATCTGTGAAATCTTGGAAAGCGAAGTACGCAGGAAGAGAATCGGCGCCGTAAAAAGCCAGCAGCGCCAGATAGTGGGCGATTCCGCCATTATTATACAAAGACAACCTAACTCCCGAATCATTTATTACAGATTCGGTCGCCCCAACCCTACCGCCATGATAAAAATCATTCCACAACTGAACATACGCGCGATATTTAAGATATGCTAGTTCCTCAGGTGTTCTTGGGGTTACCGGGGGAACGGGAGCATTCTCAGGATGATTTAACTGAATGTTTTTGCCATCCGGAACACCGCTTTTGTTGCTAAACGAAATCCATTGACTGCTTCCGCAATTTGCACATATCCACTCTTCACCTTCAGGCACCACGACATCCCATACCTTGGGGTCGTCGGCATTTCTCGTCAAGGTAATGTTCAGCTTCTTGCCGAAATCTTTGTCCTTGCCAACAATGTTAGTTTTGCCGTTTCCGCCGTCGTGGTTACAATGGAATGCGAAACCTTCCACCGTAACTACATCGGGATTGGGGGCAGCCGCTGCAAACGCTAGAGCCGGAAATACGAGCGCTAACATAAGCACAGCCGCAATGAAACCTACCAGGAGTTTTTTCAATTGCTACCTCTCATTTATTTTTGTTTCCTCGCCCATTATACAATCAGAGTCAAGTATCGGCTCATCGGTAGTTGTGAGGGCAAAATAACACAGATAATCACGCATAAGACACGCTGGGTTCCGATAGTATGCATGGGGATCAAAACCAAAACACTTACAGAAAGAACCAGCAGATCATCAATAACCTCGATTGAGATGCTGTGAGCACCACAGTCAGCGAGTTGTGGTATATTGATGGTGAAACACCCACTGTGGCTGCGCACGTAAACAGCAGCTGTACGTAGAACTGGGCAACTGAAAATGCCAAAAACAAAAGTCATCTTCATGTGCGGGGAATGCGGGCGGGAGAGCGCGCGCTGGCTGGGGCGCTGCCCGGCCTGCCAGGCGTGGAATTCCCTCGTTGAGCATTCCGTTTCTACCGCCCCGGCCGCTCGTCCAGCCGGGCCTCAAGCCGTCCCGCAAGAGCTCCTGTCGGTTGATCCCACCGCCGATGCCCGCTGGAAACTACCATTGGGTGAGCTTGACCGGGCACTGGGAGGAGGACTTGTACCGGGCTCGGTCACCCTCATCGGGGGTGAGCCCGGCATCGGCAAATCCACCATCCTGCTACAGGTCTCGGCGGCGCTGGCAAAAGAGCGCGGGCGGGTAGTTTATGCCAGCGGCGAGGAAACCCTCTCTCAGATAAAACTCCGTGCCCGGCGTCTCGGCATAAGCGGCGAGGGCATCTTCCTTCTCGCCGAGAACAATCTCGACCGTATCACCTCCCAGTTCAATAACCTGAAACCCGTCATGGCAGTGGTGGACTCCATCCAGTCGGTCTATACCCCAGACGTTGAGGCTACCCCCGGGTCGATCTCACAGGTGCGCGAATGCGCCCTGCGCCTCGTGGCATGGGCTAAGGCCAATCAAGTGCCTGTCTTTATTACGGGGCATGTCACCAAAGAAGGGGCCATCGCCGGCCCCCGACTATTGGAGCACATGGTGGATACCGTACTCTATTTTGAGGGTGAAGCCCTAAGTGCTTATCGGCTGCTGCGGGCCGTGAAAAACCGGTTCGGCTCGGTAAGTGAAATAGGCATCTTTGAAATGCGCGCAACGGGGCTCGTGGAAGTAGACAACCCCTCGCAGCTCTTTTTATCTGAGCGGGAAAACGAAGCCGTCGGCTCGGCAGTGACGGCAAACCTAGAGGGCAGCCGCCCCCTCCTCGTCGTAATTCAGGCTCTCACCAACCCTGCCGTCTTCGGTCAGGTGCGCCGTACGGCAAGCGGAGTAGATATTAACAGACTGCTCCTCATCTCCGCCGTGCTCTCGCGCCGCTTGGGTCTTAGGCTGGGCAACCAGGACATCATCACCAACGTTACGGGCGGCATCAAAATCTGTGAACCGGCCGCCGATTTGGCCATTGCCCTAGCTATTACCTCAAGCTTCCGGGACGTGCCCGTAAACCCGGAGACGATAGCCATGGGCGAGATAGGGCTCTCCGGAGAAATCCGCTCCGTGCCCCAACTGGAAAGGCGCCTTAGCGAAGCCGCCAGGTTGGGCTTTAAACGAGCCATAGTGCCCTACACAAGTGCCCGCCATGTTCGGATGAAGGATATTGAGCTTGTGCCCGTATCAACCCTCCGCCAAGCCATCGGGAAAGGACTGGGCGAAAAACGCCGGCTCGCAGAAGAGGATGGGTCTGCTTCGGATGAGGAAACTGGGGCATAGCTCTCATCGGTCAAGCTTTTTCCCCGCGGGCTTTCTAGATTCTTCCCAATCCTGCTAAACTTAAGCGATGTTTAACCATGAGTTGGTCGGTGCGATTATTGTGGCAGCGGGAAACTCCTCCCGCATGGGAGGCATTGACAAGGTATTCGCTCCCCTTAACGGCAAGCCCGTGCTTGCGCGCACGATCTCGGCATTTGAAGCCGCACTGTCAGTTGACCGCATCGCCCTGATACTAAATAAGGACAACCTTGAGCAAGGTCGGCGCCTCGCCGAGGCCGAGGGCTGGCAAAAAGTAAGTGCCGTTATCCTCGGCGGAGCTCTCCGGCAGGACTCGGTAAAGGCCGGGCTTGCAAAACTTTCCGATTGTCGCTGGCTTATCATCCACGACGGAGCGCGCCCTCTGGTAACGGTAGAGTTAATTGAGGCCGGCCTAAGGGCAGCCGAGGAAACCGGCGGAGCTGTTGCCGCCGTACCCGTGACCGACACCATCAAAGAGGAATCCTCCGGCTTTATCGCGCGAACCCCGCCTCGGGGTTCTCTCCGGGCAGCTCAAACACCGCAGATTTTCCGGGCAGATATCATTAACGAGGCTTACAGCCGCCCGACCGATGAAGCTACGGACGATGCCTCGCTTGTAGAGGCTCTGGGATACCGCGTCAAACTCTACCCGGGCGATTACCAGAACATTAAAATCACCACGCCGGCTGACCTTTTATACGCAGAGGCCTTATGGCGCGGAAGGGAGCGTTAGGATGCGCATCGGACACGGTTACGACGTTCACCGGCTGGGACCGGGCGTACCGCTCGTGCTGGGCGGGGTGCCCATCCCCCATAAGAGCGGGCTTATCGGCTGGAGCGATGCCGACGTGCTCACACATGCCGTTATTGATGCCTTGCTGGGGGCAGCGGGGCTGGGTGACATCGGGGCACACTTCCCGCCGGGGGACCCGCAGTACAAGGGCATCTCCAGCCTCGTCCTGCTCGGGCACGTGAGCGGTTTACTGGCTGAGAAGGGTTACCGGGTGGGCAATATTGATGCCACAATGGTTGCCGAGCAGCCGCGTTTAAGAGAGCACATCGACAATATGCGCACCTCCCTTGCCAAGGCACTGGGTTGTGAACCGAGTGTTATCAACATAAAAGCCACCACTCAAGAGGGGCTGGGCTTTGCGGGGCGCGAGGAAGGTATGGCTGCTTGGGCAGTGGCGCTCATCGAATAAACTCCTTATAATTATCACTTATGAAAATTACAAGCACGCTCTCCGGTAAAAAAGAGGAATTTGTTCCTTTTAAAGACGGCGAGGTCACGATGTACGTCTGCGGCATTACGCCGCAGAGCGAGGCACACATCGGGCACGCCATGAGCTACATCAACTTTGATGTCATCCGCCGCTATCTGGAATACCGCGGTTATAAGGTTCGCCACGTCCAGAACATCACCGACATCGAAGACAAGATCATCAACAAGGCAGCCGTACTGGGCATCACACCTGATGAGCTGGTATCAAAGAACATTGCAAGCTTCATGGCAGATATGGATGCACTAAGCATCCTCCGTCCGCACGAATACCCTCGCGCCACCGAAGAGATACCGCAAATAATCGATATGGTGCAGGGCTTGGTAGAAAAAGATTTGGCTTATCCCGCCTGCGGAAGCGTTTATTTCCGCGTAACCTCACTCCCCGACTACGGCAAACTCGCCCACCGCACACTGGATCAAATGGTGGCAGGCGCTCGTATTGAGCCGGGAGAAGAAAAAGAACATCCCATGGACTTCGTGCTCTGGAAAGCAGCCAAGCCGGGTGAGCCGTCCTGGGAAAGCCCCTGGGGACCGGGCCGCCCGGGGTGGCACATCGAATGCTCGGCGATGTCACTCCGCTACCTAGGGAAACAGATAGACATTCACGGCGGCGGGCAGGATTTAATCTTCCCGCACCACGAGAATGAGATTGCCCAGTCTGAGAGTTTCACCAATCTAAAGCCATTCGTGAAGTATTGGCTGCACAACGGTCTCCTCCGCCTCGGAGAGGAGAAGATGAGCAAGAGCTTAGGCAATATTGTGAGCATCAAGGAAATTCTTGCCAAATACTCTGCTGATGCCCTGAGACTCTTTATGCTTTCATCTCACTACCGCAGTCCGCTCACGTTCTCAGAAGAGGCGCTGGATAGTGCCGAAAAAGGAGCAGAGAGGCTGCGCCAGGCGCTCCAAGCCGGAGCTGGCGGCGCAGGAACAAGGGATGCCGATCTATCCGGCTTCCGTGAGCGCTTTTCGGGGGCTATGGATGATGACTTCAACGCTCCTCAAGCTGTGGCAGTGCTTTTTGATCTGGTGCGCGAGTTAAACCGATTACGAGACGAGGGCTGCGACACGGGAGGGCACTGTTCTCTGTTAAAAGAACTTGGGGGCGTGTTGGGTCTAACTTTCCAAGGACGCGCGGCAGACGTGGGCGGGGCAGAACCTTTCATCCAACTCTTGTTGGATACCAGGCGAGAACTCAGGGCAGCTAAACAATATGCCTTAGCTGACGGCATACGCCGTCGTTTGGAAGAACTGGGGATTGTGCTTGAGGACGGGCCGGGCGGCACTACCTGGAAAACTAAGCCTTCTTAGGCTTTACCAAGACCACAAGCAGGGCAGCCACGACAATCATGCCTATACCAATGCCGATGGAGGTCCAGCGCGGCTCACGTATGGCAGGGCCGTAAGTGCCATATTGCAGTCTTGTAAAAGTGGCTCCCCACAGGATATACAGGGCACCCGCTCCAACCAATAATACCGCGATGAGTTCTTTAAGTTGTTTCGTCATGCCTGCCACCTCGCATTGGACTAATAATAGTATAAAGCATGCCGAGGGCGCCATCAAGCTTGCAGTGCAGAGCGCATAATGTTAAACTAGGCTTTGTCCACATGGGGCCGTAGTTCACTTGGGAGAATGCTTGACTGGCAGTCAAGAGGTAGAGGGTTCGAATCCCTCCGGCTCCACTTTAAAGCTAAAATCGGCTTGGCATCCGATAAAAATTGAATAATTACCACTTGACTACTCCCTTAGAGCGTCTTATAGGGGCCCTGATTTATGGGGAAAACTGGATTCATTCTTCAACTTGGCAGAGGCGGCCGATCGTTCCGCTCATACCATCACAACTTACCGTTGCTTACTTGGTGATTTCGTTAAATTCGTGAACAGCCGAGGGGCTACTCTTCCCGCAGATGTGGGCGAAGAACACGTAGTGGCCTATATCATCCACAAAAAGCAGACATGCTGCGGTGTGTCCGTGAACACATACTTCAAACATATTCGCGCGTGGTTCAATTGGATGGTAAAGCGCGGTATACTTGGGACTTCGCCTCACAAGAAATAATATTTTGGAAAGGCTGTGAACATATGTGGGAAGTAATTGGTAAGCTTGTAGCAGCACTTGGCGGTGCATCCGTAATCACAATCGCACTTACAACATTTTTCGGCAAGTTGTGGGCTGATATTTTCCTGAAGAAAAAGGCGGCCGAATACGAAAAATTGGTATCCGAAGAGTTGGAAAGGTTGAGAGCATGTAATACCAGACTAAATTACATTTTTACGAACCTATTTGATGAGGAAATTAAAGTAGCGAAAGAATTATCGCGATTTCAAGTTGGATTAGATGAGGACATTCTTAAACTCTGTCATCTACACATAGGCATATGTTGCACCGAAGATAAAGTGCTCGAGCGCATGGAAAACGTGATTAATTCATTGTCTAAATACCGGAAAGCTTTGGATGAAAATCGCTTATTTATGGACGATTCTTTGTACGACGCTGCTATTCAATACTACAATAACGGCATTTGTTGTTATAATATTTATGGCACAAATTGGAAAGAAGTTACTGCGGATGAATCCAGGGCACAATTGAGAGGGCATTTGGAAAAGTCGAGGAATCTTCGCGAGTTAATAAAAAAACACCTGGTAGCCAGAAATACGTACTCCAACCATGTTTAACTTTACGAATGGGCTAAAACTGATGTAGCACGTAGTCTCCTAAATTTTAGCCGAAGGTTATTGCAAATCATTAATAAAATGATATACCATTGCCATATGTTTTTGGTTCAATACGGTGCCGCTTGCACTGATGATAGTTAGCATTGGCTTCATTTGGTGCAGAGGCATCGATTGATGCACGCCTACGAAAGAGGCGCTCCGCAAGGTTCGAAAAGTACTACTATTTTACCTCATGGACATAACCCTATATTTTTTGGCTATTGTTGTATATAATTCTCGTTGTTTTTAGCACAATTATACTTTTCATGACATGGATGATCTGGGCAACTGCGGAGCAATTTCTCTAATATTTGGGATAATTCTGTCTGCTCTTGGGTTGGTTCTGTCGAGCACGGCGATACGTGACTATTTTGTGCGCCTGCGGATGTATCCTGTGTGGTTTGAGATAAATGACGTTGGCGACAATACTGCTCTAGTTCTATTTCGCCTCTCGTTTGTAAATATGTCATCAAGAGGGCGGGTTGTGCGCGATATAAGGATAAAATATACGAAGCACAACGCAGTTGATGCTCCATTTGTAGAGGAACTTGATCGAGATCACGGTATCGTAAACTACAGACTTTCCAACTTCTCTCGACATTTGCCATACGAAGAAGTACTACTGCCCTGCCTTGATATACCCCCATACCAATCCCGTAGTCGTTATTGGGTTTTTGGGGTACGGTATCCTGAAGCAAAAGAGCCAACTGATCTCTTGAAACGGCATGATATTCTTCTTTTCCAGGCCATCGGACATAAGTTTGACGTAGTGGCGGGCTGTCACCACCAGCTTCTTTTTGGCAAGACAATATCCGGCGCAATAAATCTTTACAGAACTAGATGATCCCCGTGTTTTATATCTCCCTTTTATTGGATCCAACAACTGTAGCAGCGTGGGCTTCTGTAGCCTCAGCATTTGTTGCCTTTGTTGCGCTAATTGTTGCCCTTGTGCCAATTCTGATTGAACGGCGCCGCCACAACCGTGATTTGGAGTTAATTGTTGGCCCGCCACCATATTGGAGTTATCAAGAGGAATATGATCTGATACACATGAATCTACGCATCGTTGCCTGCAACCCATCAAATATTCCGAAGGCAGTTCATGAGATAGAGGTAGCCCCTTTGCTTGGATATACAATCCGCCTTTCTTATCCAGCACCACCCGGTGAGGATCCAATGAGATATGGGTTAAGTATGGCAGAATTGCGAAATATCCAGCGTAATGCCATTCCCATCGTGATAGAAGTAGAACCATACCGCTCAAATAGCGACAGGTTTTATGTGGCACTGTTTGCACATAGTGCGTACCAATCGCCAGCACCAACCATAGAACTTCGCATAACAGCCAAAGATGTAAAAGGGCAACAAATTGGCAACTCGGTACTAACGAGAATAAGCCCGCCGCCGCCTGAATATTTCTAGCCATTTCACCACCCCTCTCGTAAATATATTTCCAGAAAGCCAAGATCACTGTCATGAACAATAAAACACAAAAGCAAATTAGTTATAACATGAGAAGAATCAAACACAAAGATTCTATAATCGAAACTATACTCAGAAAGGAGCTGTGGAATAGAGGACTGCATTATAGAAAAAATGTTCGCACTATATTTGGTGCACCTGATATAGTCTTTGTTAGGTTAAAAGTTGCCGTTTTTTGTGACAGTGAGTTCTGGCACGGATACAACTGGGAGGAACAGAAAAAGACCATTAAATCAAACCGAGACTTTTGGATACCAAAAATTGAATGCACAATTAAACGCGATCAAGAGGTAACCAAAGAACTCGAAAGTGATGGGTGGACTGTGTTGCGCTTTTGGGGTAAAACAATCAGGTACGACGCGAGCTCATGCGCAGATCTTATTGAAGCCAAGCTGAAAGAATTGAAAAATTAATGCCGTACCGAACGATTGATCTATGCGCTGGAATTGGGGGGATCCGGAAAGGCTTTGAGCGCACTGGGGGCTATAAAAATGTTCTTTCATCAGAGCTAGATTTATTCGCTCGTAAAACATACGAACACCTTTTTGGTGACAAGCCTTGCAGCGATTTGACAGATGAATCATTCAAAGTATATTTGGAGAAAACCGATTACGAGGTTTTACTTGCAGGTTTTCCGTGCCAATCTTTTAGCAGAGCAGGCTTGAAAGAAGGGTTTCACAATGAAAGCCACGGAATAATTTTTGATCACATCGCATGCATAATTAAAAGAACTCACCCGAGAGCGATTTTTTTAGAGAACGTTGATCATTTAATAATCCACGATAAGGGAGCCACCTTTAACCACATTATTGAGATCTTAGAAAGTGAATTGAACTACAAAATAATCGGCGTAACAAGGGGCAAACACGGAGAGCTCCAGTTTAATCCAAGGACATTCGTTAGAAACTCAAAGCACTTTGGAGTGCCGCAAAATAGGCCTCGTACGTATATCGTTGGTTTTGACAGAGCACGGTTCGAGAAAAGTGACCAGCTAGATGTAGCGTTACCAGAACGAAGCAATCGCGTTATCTATCATAATCTTAATGAGGTGCTCGAATTCAATGCTTCTCCAAAATACTACCTGGCACAGGGCTACTTTAATACCTTGGTTGCACACAGGCAAAGAGAGTATATTAAAGGGAACGGTTTCGGATATAAGATTATCAATGAGGCTGGCATTGAATGCCCTGTTGCCAACACCCTTCTCGCAACAGGCGGTTCGGGTAAAGAGAGAAACCTTGTATACGATATACAAAAAGGAATCCCTGGTGCGATTGTAAAGTACAAAAAAACTCCCTTGAACAATCGGTGTATCAGATTCTTAACGCCCATCGAGTGGGGCAAGTTACAGGGATTCATTAATTATGCCTTTATCAACAAAGAGGGAATAGATGAATTTTCGTTCCCTGAAGGAATATCCGACGCTCAAAAATATAAACAATTCGGTAATTCTGTTACTATCCCAGTGATTGAAAAAATGGCCGATTTCATGCTGAATTGCTTGAGTCTTCTGGATGACAAGATGCCCGAGGTATCGTAAAAGCAGGTGCGTTGTGTTCACACCGCATCAAGGAGGAGGGTATTATGATCACTGGTTGGAGATTCCCTCCGCTCAGCGGAGGAAATGAACAGGGGTACACAAACAGCGGCTCCGAATTGTTTAAGGGGGAAAAATTATTTGACAATCTCGCGAGAGAAATATGCCAGAATTCATTAGATGCCAAAGATAACAATGCTGATGGCCCAGTTATGGTGGAATTTAGGCTTCTCAGTGTCAAGACGAGCGATTACAACGTTTTTTCTGAATACGACAATTGCATCGATGGGTGTATCAATTACTGGCAACAAGACGAACAAGAAATGGATGAAAAACTTAAGAAATTCATTGCGAGAGCTAAAAGCACTTTGTCTGAAACTGAGATCGCTATCCTAGTCGCAAGCGACTATAACACCTCTGGATTGATAGGTAGCAGAAACAACAGGGGGGCATGGAAAGCCCTCACTCATTCGGATGGAATATCGCGCAAGTCAGATCTAGGAAGTGCTGGTTCGTATGGGATAGGGAAAGGCGCCCCATTTGCCTGCTCCAATCTCGGCATTGTGTTCTATAATACATTCGCAAAAGATGAGGTTAAAGCTTTTAAGGGTGTTTCTCGCCTCGCAACAACACTAGATCGGAATGATGAGCCAACCCAAGGCATCGGCCATTATCAAAAACATGGCGAAAAAGCGTGGGAACCGATTTTTGCGGAGGATCCTTCTTCGTTCCGAGATATTTTCGAGCGGAAAGCATACGGAACCGATATCATCATTGTTGGTTTTAATGAAAGCGATAACTGGGCTATAAACATCGAAAAGGCCGTGATTAACCATTTTTTCCCAGCAATACACGAAGGAAGGCTGGTTATCCGCGTAGATGGGCACGTCATTGATTCAGTAACTTTGGGGAAGAAAATAAACGAAGAATTCGTCGATGACAAAGAAACAAGAATAACAGCTCAACTGTATGATGCCATGATTAGCCCAGATCGGAAAGAGTTATTGAGTATTTTACAACCGAATGACGCAGAATTATTCATAAAATCAGCTTCTAACTATGGAAGAACAATAGCAACCTTCAGGGCAATGGGCATGCGGATAGCTAAACCCCGCAGTAAAATAATACTCCAACGCTACGCAGCTGTTTTCATTGCCAGGGGTCAAGATCTGAACGAACTGCTAAAAGAGACTGAGCCGCCCAAACACGACAAATGGGACTATCAACACATCGAAAAGCATGACAAAGATAAGCGCCGACGCGCAAAGGACTGTATTGAACGAATCAACAGAAGCATCCATGCCATTTTAAAGCAACAATACGAGACCATCAGCGAATCCACTGTCGATTCAGATACTGGTGAATATATCCCTGACGAGAACGCAATCTTCGGTCAAATATCCTCTGGAAACGATGTTCTCAGAGTAAGGTACCAACTTGGTAGAATTCGTACCAAAACTGACAACGTTCTGGTACCAGAAGAATCTGCGAAGACCGACGAAGGTGCCCCGAAAGAAGTCGTCGCCGTACACAATGAAGGGCGACACCCCGATCCCCAGCCTGTTCCTCCGTTGCCGTTAGTAGACCCCGGTGGCGGTATTGATACCTTGCGGGGGCTATCCTTCGGCGAAGGTACTAAAACCGTCTTAACCCCTAACCTCCTGAAACAAAAGGTTTGTCCGCTGTCTCCAGATAAGGGCTTATACAAAGCCATCATCAAGCCCCGAGCGGATTTCGAAAACGTATTTATTACCTTTTCTTCTGTCGGCGAGGACGGGACTTCCGAAAAGCTAGAGATTTCGTATTATATGTTTTTGGGAAGAAAAGCGACGGCTGTTCTTGGGCAAGTTGGGCCGTTAGCATTACACAAAGACACCTCCAGTGAAGTCGTTGTTTGCTTTGAAAACAAAGAAAGAATGGTTGTGCGCATGAGTGTCGTCGGAGGCAGAGTCGCATGAAAGCAAGGAGTAATAATTTCCCTCACCCGATTTTATCCAATGACGGAGATGACTATTTAGACTGCAGTTTTAACATCGAAATTGATGAAAAGCAAACTGCGATCATCGGTGATGATATTATAGTCACAGCCACGTACGTGCTAGAGTGCGTCGGACTCGCCGAACTATTAGTGCGCGGTGCGGCAAAGGTAATAATTGTTGTTCAGAGCGTTGCATTATCATACAGACAGAGCTTCGATTTTATTAGTGGCGGGCTATCTGTTTGTTTTAAGATACCAAAATACCGTGTCGCTAAAAAAATTGAAATAACTGGGTACATCATCGCCAACAGCGAAATTAGTCACTTTGCCCTGCGGGAGCATAATCTGGATTATTATAGCGGGTTGTCTTTCTCTTTACGCAAGGGTGATATTTTGGCAAAATCCCAACAAATAGACATAACCCTTGATGATTCGGAACTGGAAAAACCCTTGGCATCCATTTTTGACATTTCAAGAGTGGAAGGTCTTGAAATGGACCTTGACCCGATTTTTGACGAAAAAATCACTATACGCTTGGTTCCCAAGACTTATGACATATACTCCAAGCTCAAGAATGCTAATAACGGCTCGTGCCGGAGAGCTTTGCACGGTTTGTTGGTTTTACCGACATTGGTAGAAG
>CAYOAR010000004.1:0-3154 GCA_964402105.1 uncultured Dehalococcoidales bacterium | reverse complement strand
CCCGCCCCTCAGGACACCGCGTGACATCAGTGCTCTTCTCGCAGGGTTGGAGGACGGCACCATCGACGCTGTCGCCACTGACCACGCGCCACATTCCGAAAACGACAAGCTGTGCGAGTTCGCCGCCGCCGCTTTCGGAATAAGCGGGCTGGAAACGGCCTTGGGCAGCTTGATTGGTCTGGTGCATACCCACAAAGTGAGCCTGAGCACACTGATTGGTAGCCTTACAGCGGGGCCGGCAAAGGTTTTGGGGGGAAATCGGAACAGCCTTGGCACCCTCGCGCCCGGATCTGGTGCAGACGTCACGATCTTCGACCCAAATGCCGAATGGGTAGTTGATACCACAGCTTTCGCCTCCCAGGGCAAAAATACCCCGCTCAACGGCACAAGGCTCAAAGGAAAGGTCAAGCTAACTATATACAACGGAGAAATCGTTTACCGGGATGAGGGTTTTTAGACATGGACAAACATGCTATTTTGGTGCTTTCGGACGGCTCTGTTTATGAGGGGCGAAGCTTCGGTGCCGAGACGGATGCCTGCGGCGAGGTGGTTTTCAGCACATCCATGACCGGATATCAGGAAATGCTCACTGACCCTGCATGTGCTGGGCAGATTATCGTTTCCACGTATCCTCTGATTGGAAACTATGGCATAAACGCAGTCGACTCAGAGTCAGACCGCGTTCAGATACGCGGTCTCGCTGTGCGGGAAGAGGCGGCAGTGCCAAGCCACTATTTATGCGACAAAACCATTGACCAGTATCTTTCCGAGAATGGCCTTCCCGGTATTGCCGGACTGGATACTCGTGCCGTCACCCGCAAACTCCGCAGTCAAGGCACTATGATGGGAATCATCACGTCCCAAAAAACACCGCAGCAGGCACTTGATGCCCTTTCCTCTTTCCCTCATTACAAAGGAACAGATTTTGTAAAAGACGTTTCGACGAGCTCTGTCCGTCACTACCATGTTGCCGATGCACCGGGCAGGCACCACATCGTGGTGCTGGACTGCGGCTGCCCAAACAGCATCATCCATAGGTTGCGCACCCTAAACTGCGATGTGACGACCGTACCCTGTACCGCCTCAGTTTGGGATATCTTGGGCCTTAACCCAAATGGTATACTCATCTCCCCTGGGCCGGGCAATCCAGAGCTTCTAGATCACATCACCCATAACATCCAAGGTCTTATCGGACGTGCACCTATCATGGGTCTCTGTCTAGGCAGCCAGCTAATCGCACGTGCCTTCGGCGGTAAAAACAAAAAACTCAGCTTTGGTCACCGCGGCAGCAACCATCCGGTAAGGGAGTTACGCACAGGACGAGTGTATATCACATCCCAAAACCACGGCTATGCCACCGACCCGGCTTCACTTCCGCCTGAGCTTGAGGTAAGCCATGTGAGTTTAAATGACGGAACAATTGAAGGCTTACGGCACAAAAGGCTCCCCATTTTCGCTCTCCAATATCACAGCGAAGCCTCACCCGGGCAGCGCAACAGCACCTATCTTTTCGAGGAGTTCTTGAAGTTGATACGAGGGGAGAGCCAACACTCGTGACCTGCGGCCCACACTGTCGAGCATTAACGGATATGCTTTTGGGAAATTGTTACTTGGAGTACCGATGAGCTATGTCTTACAAACCATCTAAGGTCCTAATCATTGGCTCGGGGCCAATTATCATCGGCCAGGCAGCAGAGTTCGATTATGCCGGTACTCAAGCATGCAAAGCCATGCGTGAGGAAGGAGTGGTGTCCGTTTTAATAAACTCCAACCCCGCAACTATCATGACCGACGAGGAAATTGCCGATGTTGTGTATATTGAGCCACTAACGCTGGATGTGCTGACACGCATTATCGAAAAAGAACGCCCTGATGGGCTTCTCCCTACCCTTGGCGGACAAACAGGTCTTAATTTAGCAGTAGCCCTTGCTGAGGCCGGAGTACTGGAAAAATATAACGTACGGGCATTAGGGACATCCATTGAAACTATCAAGACCGCTGAGGACCGTGAACTCTTCAAGCAACTCCTTATTAAAATCGGTGAACCAGTACCGCCAAGTGCTACCGTAAACACTTTAGAAGATGCCAGGCGCATTGCCCGCGAGATAGGCCTTCCTGTGGTTATTCGCCCCTCTTACACCCTTGGCGGCACCGGCGGCGGGATGGCTCACACCTGGGAGGAACTTGACGCAGTCGCAAGCGGAGGATTGCTTGCTTCACCCACACACCAGGTGTTGGTGGAGCAATCGGTGGCGGGCTGGAAAGAGATTGAGTATGAGGTCATACGCGATGCCGCCGATACCTGCATCACCATCTGCAGCATGGAGAACTTCGACCCCGTCGGCATCCATACCGGGGATAGTATCGTAGTCGCCCCATCACAAACCCTCACCAGCAAAGAGCATCAGATGCTGCGCGCGGCGAGTCTAAGGATCGTCTGCGCCCTCAAGATCGAGGGCGGTTGCAATATCCAATTCGCACTTGATCCTAAAAGCGAACAATACGTTGTGATTGAGGTCAACCCCCGCGTGAGCCGCTCCTCAGCCTTGGCTTCAAAAGCTACCGGCTACCCCATTGCGCGTGTAGCATCTAAGATCGCTATCGGTAAAAGGCTTGACGAAATTCCCAATGCTGTGACAGGCAAAACCATGGCTTCTTTCGAGCCGACACTGGACTATGTCGTAGTCAAGATACCCCGCTGGCCATTCGACAAGTTTGCCTCAGGTGATCGGCTGCTCGGCACCCAAATGAAAGCCACGGGCGAGGTGATGGCCATTGACCGCACCTTCGAGGCAGCTTTCCAAAAGGCAGTGCGATCGCTGGAGTTCGGCAAAAGATCACTGCTCTGGGAAGACCCCAACTGGAACCTGAGTGACAATATCGACTCCTACCCCCTTCAGCCGACAGATGTGCGGTTGTGGGCAATTATGGCCGCCCTAAGGCGCACCGTTACTCCAGCCGCCATTGCCGCCAAGACAGGAATCGATCCTTGGTTTTTGTATAAACTGCAGAACATTATCGCTATGGAAAAACAGCTACTTAAAGAGCAGCTTTCGCCAGAGCTCATGCGCCGCGCTAAGAGAATGGGGTTCCCCGACCGCGTTATCGGCACCCTTGCTGACCGCTTGCCAGAGCAGGTGAGGAAAATGGGGCA
>CAYOAR010000003.1:0-2211 GCA_964402105.1 uncultured Dehalococcoidales bacterium | reverse complement strand
CTGGGGAAATCGGCCGTTACGGTCACCCGAGTTATTTCCGGCTCTCCCCCTGCTGCAATCGTTCCTGCGCAGATGGCAAGGCTGCCGGCAATTACTATCGCAGCGCACAAGCCGAGAATGCGTTTGGTAATATTATGTCGTATCATTTTTTATCCCCCTGAATATTCCCGGTCGCAGACCGGGGGTTATCTTCGTTTTTACTCTTCCTCTTGACCAATCCCCAAGCGAAGATAGGCTTGTATAAAATCATCCAGATCTCCTCCAAGTACGGCTTCGGTATTGCCAGTTTCACAGCCCGTACGATGATCTTTCACCAAGCGGTATGGATGGAGGGTATAGCTACGTATTTGAGAGCCCCACTCAGCTGAGATGCGCTGCCCTTTAATTTTGGCTCTTTCCTCGGCACGCCGCTCAAGTTCCTGCTGAAAAAGGCGTGACCGCAGTACTCGTAACGCTGTTTCTTTGTTTTGGAGCTGCGAACGCTCGGTCTGAGAAGCCACCACAAGGCCAGACGGAACATGTGTTATACGCACAGCACTGGATACTTTCTGTACATTCTGCCCACCCGGTCCTGACGAGCGGAAGGTATCTATCTTGAGATCTTCGGGGTCAATACGGATATCGACATCCCCCTCGGCCTCGGGCATAACCTCAACAAGGGCGAATGAGGTGTGGCGGGCATGATCAGTATCAAATGGCGAGAGACGGATTAGTCGGTGTACGCCGTGCTCCGATTTTAAATATCCATAGGCGTAATCACCGTCAATTTGTACAACAGCGCTTTTGATACCTGCTTCCTCACCAAGCGATTTGTCCAGTATTTCGACCCTAAAGCCGCGGGTATCAGCCCAGCGAAGATACATATTTAGCAACATTTCCGCCCAATCCATAGATTCCACCCCACCAGCTCCGGCATGGACAGCCAAGATGGCGCTTCGCATGTCGTACGACCCGCTAAAGGCTAGATTGAATTCCATCTTATCGAGCTTGAAAGTAATTTCATCAGCCTCCTCTTCAAGCTCGGCGGCAAGGATGTCATCTCCCTCTGCCAATGAGGCAAGTTCTTCAAGCTCGGTGGTTTTGAATTCCAGGCGACGCCATTCTTCGGTTTGTTTTTTTAACGCGCTTAGGCGGCGCATTATTACCTGCGCCGAGTTACTCTCCTGCCAAAATTCCGGAGCGGCAGACTCTTTTTCCAGCTGCGCTATTTCTTTTTCTTTCGCCGAAACGTCAAAGACGCTCCATATCGCGCGCAAGGCGGTTTTTTAGCTCAATTAACCTGTCCTCAAGTTCTGACATTTCACTCCCAAACACAAATTATTAGGGGTTAGGCATTGGTAGATATCATTTTTGCCGGCAATCGGTTATTCGCCGCGAGGTGCGCCAGGCGAATCGGTTCCGGCAAGCGGTACCCGCGCAAGCATCTTATCACCCAACCAACAGCGTTATCCAAGTCGATCTGGTGCCCAACAGATATAAACATTGGCTTGGCATGCACCTTGGTACGCAATACCATCCCCACAAGTTCACCACGGTCGCATAGGGGGCTACCGTCACCAAGTAACGGGCCTGGTTCGTTATAATCACCGCAAAGGCGCGTTTTGGCACAGCCAATGGTGGGCAGATTAAGCCATAGCCCTAAGTGACTGGCAATTCCAAGCCGTCTGGGGTGAGATATGCCGTGCCCGTCCACGAAGACGATGTCCGGCTGGATGGTAATTTTCTCCCAAGCGCTTAATATCAGTCTAGCCTCGCGGAAAGAAAGGAGGCCGGGAATATACGGGTAATCAAGTTTGCCCTCCGCCATCTCAGCCTGAAGCAGCTCCATATCTGGATACCTTATGCTTACCACCGCCGCTCGCGCACTTACCCGATCCAGACTAACCGAAACATCTACCCCACTCATAATGCACGGTGCACTCACATCCCCTTCTCTCAACACCTCAACAGCAAGCCGCTTTTGGACATTTGCCGCCTCTGCGGGCGTGAGATGCCAGCTGTGCAGATCCTTGCTTATCATTGTTAGATTATAGGCGATACTCCCCTCGTTCTCAATTTTGAGCACGCCTACGTATTGCGTCAAATTAAAATAGCACCGAAATGAGTATCGTTGACTCATATTAAAATAGCACTGAAGCGACTCTCCTTTCTCTCGGTAATGATTGGGGACCGTAAGTCTTTACTCTCATCTGCTTAAGCTTATCACGAAGT
>CAYOAR010000002.1:0-4546 GCA_964402105.1 uncultured Dehalococcoidales bacterium | reverse complement strand
GCTCTTTTAGGTTTGGTATCTTGTCTTTAGTCATAGCCCTATATTATACGGCATTCTTAAAATATGCCCACCATGCCACTGGCATTGATAGGGGAGCTACAATCGCCAGCCATGAACAACATTCGTTTTTGGTGCTACGGCATCATAAAGGTCTACCTCTCGGAGCCGGCGCAAGACGTCCTCAGGTACATCGCTGGATCGAAGCGGAGGAAGACATCTTTTGCCAAATGGAGATGGCGCCGAGATAATCTATACTAAGCTGCGGGATAATCCGTGTAATACCGAGGCCGCACCTCTTTCGGCACGGCCTCGCGGGCACTCTCGGTTAAGCAGCAGTAGGTTAAGATTTCCTCCTGCGGATTACAGCCATCAACAACAATCCTATCCCCAGTCCAATAATGGCAGCCAAGATAATCAGCCACCAGTTAAGGCGGTTACATACCTTAACTTCGGTTGTAGTGGTGATGGTCGTTGGGACAGCGGTGGTAATGGTGGTAGGTACGGTGACGGTATTTATCATTGGGGCAGCGGTAACCGTATTCGTCACGGGCGGTGAGGTAACGGTGTTTGTTACCGGTGGAGAGGCAATCGTATTCGTCACGGTATTTGTTACAGGCGGTGAAGTAACAACGCTTGTCACCGGCGGAGAAGTCATGGTGATTGTCACTGGAGGAGAAACAACCTCATCTGTTACTGTCGTCGTAATCGTGACGCTTACCGTTGCTGTGGGGATCGGCTGCCACTGAGCATAAATAGTGGTATTGCCGCTGAATACGTAACTTATCGTTATCTGGGTTCCGCCGGAGGCGGATGTAAACCACCCGCTAAAAACATGGTTGCTTCTGGTGGGAGTGGGTAGGCTGGTAAGTTTGCCATCAACGGCTGTGTTAGCGCTTGCCGGGGTGACAGAGCCGCCGTTCGCATTAAAAGTGATGGTGTAAACGGCTGGTGCCATGTATTTATATACTGGCACTGTTTGGGATGAGGTAAGGACAGTGAATGCGTGAAAGCTGTCTATACAGACAGTCACATTGCCTTCGGCTGTCACGGTGTCAATGGCGAGCGCCCATGTTGTGCCTGACCCGGTTAGTGCTCCCGTAATAACCGCGCCCGTGCTATTGGTGACGGTGATATCACTCAGGGTAAGCCCGGTAACCGGCAAGCAGAAAGTGATGATAATCTCGGTTGAGTCAACCATACCACTCACCCCGCCCGACTGCTCAGCGTTAAAGAGAATGTTTGGACCTTTTACCCAAATAGTGGCGTTGTTATAAGGTGCATAATCGGCGTAGGTGAAGTAACCTAGTTTGGTAGTGATGGACTCAAATTCATCAATGGTTCTGGTTGGAGTTCCAAAGTTAACATAGTGCGCAGGTACCGAGGTAATCGTTCCATTGATTGTGACCGTGCTTTCTTCTGCCGCATAAGCACCCCAATCACCTGATATTACATTCCCGTTAATTATAATCTCGCTATTCATACTTGCCTGCAGGCTACAATAATCTGCTTCTGCGTTTCCATTAATGGTTATTGTTGAAGATCTATTTGAAAATGCTCCGACAGAGAGACGGCCGGTAGCTTTTACACTACCGTTTACAACACCAACAGAATCATAGGAACATTGGAAAGCGACAGCCGACGTTCCTCCTCCCGTTGCTGTTCGGTTGTCTGTGACCTCAACCCCGGTAAGTATTAACGTACTATTACCGGTAACGAGTGCTCCTTGCATTGGGCCGTCAGCATCATGAATTGTCAAAGTTAGGTGTACTCTGAACTCACCGGCTCCGGTGTAGTCAACGTAGGAATAATTACTTACACTAATCTTGTTCAGAATAACGAGGTTAAATCCGTTGAGGTCGAAGGTAATATTTTTATCATTGATATTAACTTGGTCTGTATGAGTGATATTATCAAGCAATTTGATTACTGTTTGCGAGGAACCACCGGTGGGGACGGCTGCTATTGCATCATCTAGATTGGCGTAACCGACATCTGTGCCGGGGCCAGCGCCGTCGACAATGGCGCATATATCTCCAGGCCCAGGAGGTGTCGCTGCGTTCGACATGAACGGCAATGCTGTGAACATTCCGACCACCATGGATAGAGTCAGCATCGTGGAAAACAACCCCTTGATTTTGCTGTTCATAAGACGATCCCTCCTGTAGCAAACTTGTTTTCAGATTCAGAAAATGAGTTCAATATGTGTGATTGCTCGACAATTGCATCGTGTTAAGCATGGCTTGGCAAGATCAATAATCCCTCAATGTTCCAGCGATAATAGCGCGTTTCCTATGAGCAGCTTCTTCGGGGGCGCAATACATGGTTGGTATTATATGGTAGTCGAGCGGGCATTACAATCGCCGTTGCCCTTTTCGATTATAGCCATTTATGCGCTTTGCGAAACTCGCTAGGCGTTTAGAGTTTCCCCCTCATACATATTGTCCTGGACACCACTAGCTTCTTGCGATCTTTTTCTGCTGTGGGATGATGCTTTGCGAGATCCAACAATAGCGGCGAAAACCGATATGCTAAGGATTGCACTTAAGGTTATCTCAATAGCTCCGTACTTTGGCATGTTTATGATAACCATTACTGCCAAAGTCGCAAAGGCAATAACTAGTGCGAACCTACCAGACGATGATCTTAAGATTGCCATGTTTTTCATTTGATAGACATGTTATCCAGTCTCCCATAGTGAGAGGGGTATTTGGCTGAGTATTATCTTTGCTCTGGTTCAGGCAGAATATTATAATAATCCACAGAGTCGTATGCCTCAAAATAGAATCTTCGTCAAGGGTGCCCGCGAGCACAATCTCAAAAACATAGATGTCGCCATCCCCCGCGACAAATTGGTGGTAATCACCGGGGTGTCCGGTTCGGGCAAGAGTTCGCTTGCCTTTGATACCATCTATGCCGAGGGGCAGCGGCGCTATATGGAATCGCTGTCGGCTTATGCGCGTCAGTTTTTAGGGCGCATGGAAAAGCCCGATGTCGACTATATCGAAGGGCTATCTCCTGCTATCTCCATTGACCAAAAAGGCGTAAGCCACAACCCCCGCTCTACGGTCGGAACGGTAACCGAGATATATGATTACCTGCGGCTTCTTTTTGCGCGTGTGGGGCATCCGCACTGCCCTCAATGCGGGCGCGAGATTGCCATTCAGAGCGTACAGCAAATCGTAGATGCGGTGCAGGCGCTGCCCAGCGGACTTCGCATTCTTGTGCTTGCTCCACTGGTAAAAGACCGCAAGGGTGAACATAAGGACATTTTCAGCGATCTCCGCAAGCAGGGTTATGCCCGCGTGCGTGTTGACGGTGTTATCAGAGAGCTTGATGGGGCAGATATCGACCTAGATAAAATGAAAAAACACACCATTGAGGCGGTGGTAGATCGCTTGGTTATCGAGCCTGCCGGAGGCGACGGGGCAAGCAGGCTGGCTGACTCCGTTGATACCGCTCTTAAGCTTGGCAAGGGGGTAGTATTTATTTCCATCGTGGATGGTGAGGAGCTTCTTTTTTCCGAGCAGTTTGCTTGTGTTAGTTGCGGCATAAGTTTGGGAGAGATCGAGCCGCGAACTTTTAGTTTCAATTCTCCCCATGGGGCTTGCTCCGCTTGCGCAGGCCTTGGAATAAAAATGGAGTTCTCGCCCGAACTTGTAATCCCTGATAAAAACCTGTCGCTTGCCGAGGGAGCTATTCATCCATATCAGTTCCAAAGTTGGTACTTCGGCAACCTGCGAGACCTTGCCCGCCGTCACCACTTTTCGATAGATAAGCCTATAGGCGAGCTAAGCAAAGAGGCGCTGGATCTGGTTCTCTACGGCGAAGGAGGAGATGCTCACTACTATCGTGGTCGCTTTGGGCACGTGCGAACGCACCACGATGGATTCGAAGGAGTAATACCGCGTCTGGAACGCCTGTACCGAGATACCGAATCCGAGCTTTCCCGCGCCTCCATGGAGCAATACATGGTGGCCAGCACGTGTGCCGAGTGTCATGGTAACAGGTTAAAACCCGAGGCTCACGCTGTGACCGTCGGCGGCCTAAATATTGTGGAGGCGGCAAACATGTCGGTAGAGAGGGCCCTTGGGTGGATGTGTGACCTTGCCGCCGAACAAACCGTCCTCAGCGGGCGAGAAAGCACCATCGCGCGTGAAATACTTAAAGAGATAAGCTCTAGACTGCGGTTTCTTTCAAATGTGGGTTTGGACTATCTTGCCTTGGCACGTGCATCAGCGACCCTCTCCGGCGGTGAAGCACAGCGCATCCGTCTTGCTACCCAGATCGGCTCTGGCCTAATGGGAGTGCTCTATATTTGTGATGAGCCTACCATCGGGCTGCATCCGGCAGATGACCGCCGTTTAATTGAAACGTTAAAGCGGCTCTGTGAGCTTGGCAACAGCGTGCTGGTGGTTGAACACGATGAGGCGGTGATGCGGGCAGCCGACTGGATTGTGGATATGGGGCCGGGGGCGGGCGAGCACGGAGGGAGGGTGGTGGCTGAGGGTACTCTGGATGATATTTTAAATTCGGCAGACTCACTTAC
>CAYOAR010000001.1:0-2771 GCA_964402105.1 uncultured Dehalococcoidales bacterium | reverse complement strand
GGCTGCCTCATCGGCGGGCTGAGCGCCCTCAAGCTGCTTCGCAATAAAGACGCGGCCTTTTTTAAGAAATCATTCAATTTCTCGCTGGTCTTGGTTTTAGTGGGCGGCTTGCTGGTAACCGGCTTCGGCCATGCTCAAACACAGAGCTTGGTTTCCACCCAGCCGATGAAATTCTCGGCTATGGAGGCACTCTATGAGGATTCAGACGATCCGGCATCTCTCGCTGTGATCGCAGGCATTGACGAGGCCAACCAAGAGCGCACTTGGGACTTCAGCATTCCCTCTCTATTGAGCATTCTGGCTTTCAACAAAGCAAGCGGCTCGGTGGATGGAATGCATACCATTGAACAGCAGTTCGTAGGGCAATACGGCCCCGGTGATTACATCCCGCCGGTCATAACGCTGTTTTGGAGTTTCCGCATCATGACCGCCGGGGGAGCCTTCCTAGTATTGCTGGGGCTTATTGGCCTGCTTTTAAACAAGCTGAAAAAGCTTGAGAAGAGCAAATGGTATCTGTATGTTATGGGAATTGCCATCGCCTTTCCTTTCCTCCTCAACACCGCAGGCTGGCTGATTACCGAATTGGGGCGCTACCCTTGGACGGTATATGGGCTCTTTACCATTGAGCAGTCGGTTTCGCCCAACGTCACCCCGGGGTGGGTGCTGTTCTCGCTCATCGCATTCGTGACCATCTTCGTTATTCTGTCGGCTGTCTTTATACTCCTAATCAAGAGAGAGTGGCGGAAAGGGCCATACCATGGCCTTGACGATAAAACCGTGTCGATTGATCCGTACGGAGAGGGGGCATTTACAAAATGACTTTGCAAATCTTATGGTTCATTCTGATAGGCGTTTTGTTCATCGGCTTCTTCTTCCTGGAAGGCTTTGATTTCGGGGTGGGGATGGCTACCCGCTTTGTGGCCAAGGGGCGCGCAGAGCGCGACCAACTGGTTAAAACCATCGGGCCGGTTTGGGACGGCAATGAAGTTTGGCTTTTAACGGCAGGCGGGGCCATCTTCGCCGCATTCCCGCACTGGTACGCAACCCTATTCAGCGGATACTACGTGCCTCTGGTGGTTGTTCTCTTAGCCTTAATCCTGCGCGGCGTTTCTTTCGAATTTCGGACCAAAATGGAAACGGAAACCAGTAAAAATGTCTGGGACTGGGCTTTGTTCTTCGGCAGCTTACTGCCGCCATTCCTGCTCGGCGTTCTGTTCACCAGTCTCGTCAAAGGTATGCCCATTGATGGCAGCATGAATATGTATGCCGGCTTCTTTGATTACATTTCTATATATTCCATCGTCGGCGGGGTAGCCGTCACGCTTCTGTGCCTGCTGCACGGGCTTAACTTCATCAGCTTGCGCACACTCGGTGACGTACGCGAGCGGGCGGCGGCTTTATCTAAGAAACTATACTTTTTGCTATATGCCGGCCTTGTGGCCTTCGCCGTCCTGACGTACATGTACACCGACTTCTTTGACGTTCGCCCGGTGGCAATTATCGTCATTCTGGCCGCCATCGTGATTGCAAGCGCCCTTGCTCATTACTCTGTTGCCCGCCGGAAAGAAGGCTGGACATTCATCTTGTCTGGACTCACGCTATGCTTGGTGGTAGGCTTGCTGTTCACAGGTTTGTACCCAAGAGTTATGGTAAGCTCTCTTGATCCCGCTTATCATATGACGATCGACATGGCTTCAAGCAGCCCCTATACCTTGAAGATAATGACCATAATAACAGTATCCATTCTGCCCTTCGTATTGGCATACCAAGCTTGGGGCTACTACGTATTTCGGCAGCGGGTTAGCAAAAACGGCAAAGTTGCAGCATAAAGAGGACAAGTCGAGATATTTGATAAAAACTTATGGCGGTTTCCCGGTGCTAAAAGAATCGGTACCTTTTTATTCCTTATAGCTTTCGGGCAAGGAATCGCCATCATCGCTCAGGCGCGTTCTATAGCTTTAGCGATATCGGGATACTGGTCAGGGAAAGGGCTGTCCGATGTTCTTATTTGGATAGCCCTTTTTTTGTTGGCTTTTTTGCTGCGGCACGCTTTAGCTTGGTGGCGGAGCAAACTGCTTGAGGGCTATATTGCCGCCACGGGCAAAGCCCTGCGCCGTCGTTTGCTCGATAAAATTTTCGCCCTAGGACCCAGTTTTGCCCAAAAGCAAGGCACCGGCAACCTCGTTACCATGACAATGGAGGGCATTCGCCGGATTGAGAATTATCTCTCGCTCTTCGGCTCCAAAACAGTGAACGTGCTGGTCATCCCTCTTATGGTTTTGATCTACTCTCTGTATTTGGATAGCCGGTCTGCCCTCACAATGTTTTTGGTACTGCCCATTGTAATTACTTTTTTGGTGTTACTCGGCCAAGTTGCCCGCGCCAGAGCCACCAAACAGTATCGCAGTTACCGAACATTAGCCAACCATTTTGTTGATTCTTTGCGCGGGCTGGAAACCCTTAAGTTACTGGGGCTGAGTGCTAACTACGCCAAAACGGTGGGTGCGGTAAGCGATAACTACCGTAGGGCCACCATGGGCACCCTAACCGTGGCTTTCATGTCGGGGTTCGCTTTGGATTTCTTCTCAACTATCTCCATCGCGATCATTGCTCTCTTCTTGGGCTTGCGCTTACTCAACGGAACTTTGTTGCTGGCACCGGCACTTACGATGCTTATCCTCGCACCGGAATACTTTTTGCCAATCAGGGAATTCGGGGGAGATTACCATGCCACCCTCGAGGGGAAAAAGGCTCTGGAGGCTGTGGAGACC